>JANOHG010000656.1:0-12580 GCA_031406375.1 Archangiaceae bacterium
TGCCCGATTTAAGGCAAACGCCCGCGACGCAGTCGGCAGGTCCATTCTTGCTGCAGTCATCGCCTAGGCGCGCCAGGCCTGACTTACAGGTGCCGCGCTGAGGCATGCAGTAAGTCTTCATCAGGCCCGCCATGTCTGCGACCACCTTGCAGACGAAGCCGGGCCCGAAACTTCGCAAACACGCCGAGTCGTCGGCGCAGGGAGTCGAACAGAACGCCTCACCCTTGAATGGACACGAGGGGCAGTTGTTGACGATGCAGCGATTCTCTGGATGCGAGCCCCTGCGACAATCGTCGTTGTCGACGCAAGGCGCGCACATTCGCCCATCGGTCGCGTTTTGGCAGCGGTCTGACGCACACGTCTTTCCAAGGCCGCATTGGCGCAGCTGCGAAACCTCGTCGGCCGGAGCAGCGTTGCAATAACCGACGCAGCTGTTCGAGTTGGGCACACACTGAAACGGCCCCTTCACCGATTGATCGCTGCTCTGACCGATGTTGGTGCACGAGAAACCGGTCGGGCATTCGGGATTCTGCGCGCTCGGCAGCTTGTCTGGCTCGCAGCCAGGCTGTGGGCACAGGTTCTTCTTTGGGTTGCAATCACGGCCACAGAACGTGTCACCCGAGACGACGTTTCGAACGCAAACGTCGAATGGCCCCCCGCACTCGGCGTCCCCGCTGCAGGCGGCGCAGAGCTCTTTGCCAAAGTTGCACGACGAAGTCACTGGCACGCACTGCTTGATCGTCGCCATCTCAGACCCTGCCGGTATTTCCTGGCAGTTGAAACCCAGTGGGCACGTATCCCCTGCTCCGCATGGCGCGGTGCAGAACAGCTCGCCAGATCCGACCGCGGAGAAGCACGCGCCTCCCGTTGGACACTGCAAGGTGTCCTGACAGGGCGAGCAAAGTGTTCGGCTGACCTTGATGTAGCAGTTGCCCGTTTTCGGATTGCAGCTGTGCCCAGAAGGACAATCGTTGTCGATCTTGCAGCCATCGAGCTTCTTGCAAATGCGGCCGAAGCGACCCGCCGACTGACACAAAAAGTCTGCTGGGCACCCGGTGTCGTTGACGCAGTTGCGGGTGCAAAAGCCTGACTTCGAGTCACGTCCGACGCACAAGCCGTCGGCACAGACCAGCGACGCTTCTTTGCCACTGGGATCACACGCGCTGCCGATCGTCAGCGGTTGGCGCTGCGTTGACCCGCATCCGCAGGCCAAACCAATCACCAACGCCGCCCAGAGGCTCGCGCGCATGCTGTCCTCGACTTACTTTTTCCCAGTCTTCTGAGCAGCGCGCGTCGCGACTTTGACCGACGGGCGCACGATGAGCATGCCGTTGTTGTGACCTGCGACGCCGCCCTTCACCAACAACAACCCCTTGTCTGCGAGCACTTCAATCACCTCGAGGTTCTGGGTGGTGTTGTTCTCGACGCCGTAGTGGCCTGGCAGCTTCTTGTTCGGATACACGCGACCTGGCGTTTTTCGCTGTCCGATCGCTCCCGGATGACGGCGGTACTCGTGGGTTCCGTGCGTTTGACCAAACCCACGGAAGTTCCATCGCTTCATCACGCCCTGAGTGCCGCGGCCCTTGGTGACGCCCGTCACATCGACCAGGTCACCCTTGGCGAACAAGTCTGGCTTCACCGCGTCGCCCAAGTTGAACTTCGCGGCTTCTTCAGCGTCGACCCGAAACTCTTTCTGGAACTTGCGGGCGGTCGCGCCGGCTTTCTTGAAGTGCCCAAGCTGAGCCTTCGTCAGTCGCTTCTCTTTCACTTCGCCCCACCCAAGGGTGATGGCCGAGTACTTGTCTTTCTCGAGAGTGCGCTTGCCAACAACGATGCAGCTGTTGACGTCAATTACCGTGACGGGAACGGACATGCCGTCTTCGGTGAACACCGACGTCATGCCAACCTTGATGCCAATTACGCCTTTCATGGGTACGCCCTTTTCTTCTCTCGCACGTGGCGATTGGCCAGTGGTGCGGCCCGGGACATCCGGAGGGCGCGGCTCGTAGCAGTCCACCCTGTTGAAAGCAACACACCTTTACGGTCGAACCCGTGCCGGCGGAGTCAGCCCATCGGCGAGGTACACCCGCACATCCCAAAGGCAGTCTTTCTCGGGGCTCGGCGTCGGCGCGAGCGTTCCGACCCACGTCAGCGTGGCGAGGTCAGCCACCGCCTCCATCGCTCCTTTCTTTGCGCGCTCTTCGTCTCGCCCGCAGTACTCGACGCGCGACACCTTCACCTCATCGGCCAGCTTGCGGCCCCACCAGACGATGGTGCTGTTCCGGCCCTTGTTCTTGTCGATCAACGTGTCGAGCACGAAGTTGACCGACATCGCCTTCGCGTTCTTGCTCAGCAACTCGACGCCGATGCGCTTCTCGCAGCCGAGGTAGTGGCAATAATAGCTGCCGCTGGGCAACATCGAATCGGCGGGAATCGCCTTCACCAGCAGCGCGCGCTCGGCAGCGGCAGAGACTTGCGCCTTGTAAGGCTTGTTGAGCTCTGTGCACGCGGGACCTTTGCAGGTTGCGATCTTCACCTCGACCAGGTCCTGGGTGAGCTTCCAGCTGCCCTTGAGCACCGTGTTCCCCTTCGCCTTGTCGATCTTCTCAGCGTGGTACTTCCCGTGGCTCTCGAAGGCGACGTAGCCGTCAGCGTTTCCGATCTCGGCGCCGTCGATCAGATCTTGCGCGTTCGGCACTGCGGCGAGGGCGGCGATCAACACGGTCGAAAGCATTTGGCGCTCTTTTCAGGCGGCGAAGCGCCGCAGTGAGGGGTTGGGATCAGGCCGAACGTGAATTCGAAGAATGAACTTCAGGTAGTTGACCAGCGCAATGCCTGTGTAGCTGACGGGAATGTAGCGGTAGCCACGTTTAATCAAGAACCACGCCCAGCCGGCGGCGAGCTTGCCGCTGATCAGCCCTGGTCCCATTGGCGAGCTGAAGGCTGACGGCACGATGTGCCGGTACAACAGATCGGTCTGGTGAAAGTAGCGACGGGCGTGGCGCGCGAACTCGCGCTTACTCTCGGAGTACGCTTCCAGGTCGGCGCCGCCGAACGAAGGATGGCACTCGATCTCGCTGCCAACCGCCCAAACCTCCGGAGGCACCTGTCGCCCCTGCGTCACCTGTCGGAAGCGCTCGATCAACGCGAGGAAAGAGTCACAGTTTGCCGCCATCGCATCTTTCAGCTTACTGCCATGCGCAAGCACCAGGATGTCGGCCGAAGCGAGCTTCGCGTCGGCCTTTTCACAGTCGCTTCCCACGAAATCCACCCCATGCTTGAGCCCGGTCACCGTGGCGCCTTCGGCTTCGAGAATGGCTTTGAGCGGACCCCCGAACGCCCCTGAAGCGCCAGACAGAAGCACCCGCCGACCAGAAACCTGGCATCCGGTGCCAAACACCTTGTCGAAGGTGGTGACCACCGAACCAAAATACCGATCGGGGTAGACATGGTGCATCGAATGGTAAGCGAGCCCCACGAAGAGCCCACCCAGCGGGGCAGCGATCGTCCTTTGCGCCCGATGGTTGCTGTCCTTGCCGTCGAGAAAGATCCCGAGCACGAAACTTAAACTAAAGACCGCTTGTGCCAGCAGCACAGGCGCCGGATGCAGAAAGAGAAAGCCAGCCGATGTGCCCAATACCTGTGCCGCGAACTCGCCCGTGCGGTGTCGCCAGAAGTTCTCGGCAATCAGCGCGTCGTCGAATTTCAGCCCCTGGCCAAGAAATGAGTGGTGGGTGTGGTGTAACGCACCAATCGATTGGAGGCTGCGACTGGCTGAACGATGACAGGCGTGCAGGCACCAATGAATGAGATCGAAGACGAACGTTGCGCCCAGGTAGAGGAAAAAAGCCTGAGCGAGCCAGGCGAGCACCAGCAACGCAGTCATCGGAAAAGCGTGCGTACCCCCCTTTGAGCATCATCTCAATCGTTCGTCGCGACTCCACTTCGATCTGCGGGAATCAAATGCAGTACAACCCGCCGCGATGCCGGGATTCCTCGAGTCATTCGTCAGCTGGGCCAACGAACGCGTCGCGCAAGCCGAGACCTTCGAATCGATCGATGGGCTCCCGGGTCAAGGTGAGCTTGAGCTAGGGGGTCGACGGATCCTCAACGCCGACAGCACCGATCTGCTTGGGTTGAGCGCGGATCCGCGCGTGAAAGAGGCCGCTCAGGCTGCGACGCGAAAGTTCGGAGTGCAAGGCACCGCGGGAATTAGGCCTCTGCGTGAGCTGGAAGAGCGGCTGGCAGCGTTTACCGGGCAAGAAGCTGCGGTGGTGACACCCGGTTTCGAGGCGGCGCTGTTTCCGGTGGTCGAAGGGGCCGATTACGTGCTCACCGATGCTCGCAGCGAATTTTCCGAGCGAGAATTTCTACATGCCATCGCGGCGCGGTCGGCGCGGTTTCGCGACACCGAAGATCTCGATGGGTTGCTGACGGCAGACCCCGAACTTCCCACCCTAATCGCGGTTGGCGCCGTGCATCCGTACGAGGGAGATTTGGCCGCACTGCCTCGCATCGTCGAACTGGCTACCAAGGCAAAGGCAGGGCTCTTGGTCGACGAATCCTTGTCGCTTGGCCTGCTGGGCACCTCGGGCGCAGGTGCGGTCGAACACTTCGGACTCACCGAACAGGTCACGCTGGTTCTGGCGTCTCTCGGGGGAGCACTGGGGGCGCGGGGGTGGATGATCGCCGGGCCCCGCGCGGTGATCGACTTCGTGCGCGATCACCTCGATGAGAACGCCTGCATTTCGCCGCCTGCCGCAGCGGCCGCGCTGAAGGCGCTGGAAATTGTGCAGAGCGAACCACAGCGCCGCGTGCGCGCGTGGGAGCTCGCCCAACGGCTTCACACTGGGCTTCGCTCGCTCGGTTTTGACACTGGCCCCTCGGTTACGGCGCGGGTGCCCGTCTGGGTCGGCGATGAAGTGCGGTGTGAACGGCTGGCGCGGGTTCTGCTTGAGACAGGCGCTCGAGTCAGAGCAGTGCCGCTGCGCGGACGCGCGCGGATTTTGCTCACCTTGCAGGCGACCCATACCGACGCTCAGGTTGACCAGCTTCTCGAGTTGCTCGAGAAGCACGGGCGAAGAATTGGAGTCCTCGATGGTCCCCGCCGCGTCGACGCCGAAGTGGCACATCTCGCGCGCCCCGGCACGTTCGTCACCCGATCAACCTGCGGAGCACATTGGGACGAAGCGCCGATCGCGCCATCGCCTGCCGAGACGCAATCGGTGCTCTCGAACCTGGTCCAGCTGCCGTCCCGGGCGATGGCAGGAAACTTCTTCGATACGGTCGAACGGCTCACCTGGCGCGCGGCCAATTTGGGCGCAGGCGATCTGCGAAAGCTCTGGCAGCGCCGGAAGTCGCTGCGCGGCCTCTTTGATCGGTAGCGCCCTACCCGCCAAACACCGAAAACAAACTACCCCCCTCCTGGCGCCGACGCGCCTTGCTTTGCAACATCCTTCTTCTCGAGCTTCTCGCGTTTGGCTTTCAGGGTGTTGATCAGCCCATCGACGCCCTTGGTGTTGATGAGTACGCGAAACTGATCCTGGTACGCGGCCACCAGAGAAACGCTGTCGGTGACGACGTCGTAGATCTTCCAGGGACTCTTTTCGTCGCGGCGATAGAGCTTGTAGTCAACCGGGAACCGGTCGTTGTTCATCACCAGCGTCGTGCCGACGGTCGCCTCGTTGCCGGTGATCTGCTCCTGACCGTACTGCGTACTCACCTTGCCTTTGCCGTCGACCTGAGCCTTCGAAGCGTACGACGCGCGAAGCAATACGCGCATCGTCTGGGCAAAGTCGTCCTGCTGCGGCTTGGTTAACTTCGGCCAGTCTTTTCCAAGCGCGCGTTTCGCGAGCTCACCGAAGTCGACGAACTCGTCCACGCGCGCGGCGAGCTTTTCGGCGGCATCGGAAAGTGCGGCGATCTTCTGCACCTCCAGATTGCCATTCTTGACGACCTCAAGAGGCGTGGCGCTGAAGACACCAAGGCAAACCAGCAAGGCTGAAGCGAGCATCGTACCTCTGCGAGATGAATGGCTTGAGGCGCGTTAACGCACAGAGGTTCAAGTGCATTCAAGTCAAGCCTGAATCTCTTGCGATAGGGTGCGTCGCATGTGCGTGAGACTGATTGCGACGGCAATGTTCCTCAGTGCGAGCTTCGCGGTTGCGGCTCCACCCAAGCAAAGCCCCGATGCCGGGTCACCCAAACGTCAAAAGCTCGATTTGGGTTTGCCCAAGAGCTTCAACGCGCTCCCATTGGGCGAGACCATGGAGAAGCCGAAAGAGAAGTCGGCGCAACAGGTTCCCACCACGACCGCTGCCAACGCGGAGTACAGCGTGGTTCGGGTCGCCCACGGCAAGTCGTTTCTGCGCACTGCCGACGGAGCCAAACCTGCCGCTCCTTTCGATCAGGTTCCCACCGAAGGCAACCCGCTCACGACCGAAGCGTTCTCGACCGTGGTTCGGGTGCGGTGCGCCCAGAAGGCCAACGCACCGATTGATGTGATCATTCTCGACCCACACAACGACACCCTGATGGAAGCGTCGGGTGAGATTTTCTTCCGCAGCCAGAAGGAAGTAGAGGTCGACTACACCGTCGACTGGGAACGCACCCGCCTTCCGCGGGGCGCTGGCGCGTACCAGGTGTTGATCCGAGTCGCAGGCGCGCCGCTTGGAACCTTCCCGCTGAGAATCGCAGACCCGGCTGTAAAGAAGTGAGTTATACGGGCGCCCGCTTTTTCCCAATAGGAGACGCAAGTTGGCCCATACCGATCGCGTCAAACAGATTCTCTCGTGGTACCCGTCGGATAGCCCCGGCACTTTAACTCAGCTCGCACGCTTGCTGAACCACGGCACCCTCGCAGGAACAGGGCGGCTGGTGATTCTTCCTGTCGACCAGGGCTTCGAGCATGGCCCTGCGCGCAGCTTCGCGCCAAACCCGGGGGGCTATGACCCCGACTACCATGCACAGCTTGCGATCGATGCGGGTTGCAACGCCTACGCGGCGCCGCTCGGATTTCTTGAAGCGGTCGCAGGCAAGCTGCAGGGCGAGATCCCCTTGATCCTCAAGCTCAACAACTCGGACTCGCTTGCGAAGGTGGGCGACCCTTGCTCTGCGCTCACTGGCACAGTGAAGGACGCTGTGAGGTTGGGCTGCGCGGCGGTCGGTTACACGATTTACCCGGGGTCAGCCCAACGCAACCAAATGTACCAGGACCTGCGCGATCTGATCGCGGAGGCGAAGTCTTACAGCTTGCCCACTGTTCTCTGGGCGTATCCGCGTGGCAGCGGAATGTCGAAGGATGGCGAACAGGCGATCGACGTGGTTGCCTATGCCGCTCAGATTTCGGCGCAGCTGGGCGCGCACGTGATCAAGGTAAAGCCGCCGAAAGAACACCTCGAGCAGCCCGAAGCGAAGAAGGTGTTCGAGAAGTACAACATCCCGATCAAAACAATGGCCGAGCGCGTGCGTCACGTGATGCAAAGCGCGTTCAACGGGAAGCGGATCGTGATCTTCTCCGGTGGCGAAACAAAGGACACCCCGGCGTTGCTCGAAGAGATCCGCGGCATCAAGGACGGCGGAGGCATGGGCTCGATCATGGGCCGCAATGCGTTCCAGCGTCCGCGCGACGAAGCAATCAAGCTGCTCAAAGACGTGATGAACGTTTTCAAGTCGTAGGCGTCTTTTTCCGATTACCCACCCGCTGTCTTCAGTAGGACGAGGTTTCATGCAACGCACCACCGCTTTGATCGCTGCCATGCTTCTTGGCGCGAGCGCATTCGCCGCAGCGCCCCCCGATGCTTCAATGAAGGGTGGCGCCGCTGCCCCTGCTGCCCCTGCCGCGGTTCCCTTGACCGCCGACGAGACCAAGAAGGCGATGTACGCAGTAGGTTCGTCGATTGGAAAGAGCCTCGCCAACGACTTTTCACCTTCGGCGGCCGAAATGGACGAGCTGCTGAAGGGCCTGAAGGACGCTGCGGCTGGCAAGCCTCCGGTGGTGAAGCCCGAGGAGATGATGCCGAAGATTCAGCAACTCGTGGCCACGCGGCGTGAAGCGCGCGGCAAGATCGAGAAGACGAAGGGCGATGAATTCCTTGGCAAGGCCGCGAAAGAGAAAGGCGCCGAGAAGACCGCCAGCGGCCTCATTTACACGGCGACCAAGGTCGGTACCGGCCCGGTTCCGGCAGCGACCGACACGGTCACTGTCCACTACCGCGGCACGCTCACCGACGGCACCGAATTCGACAGCAGCTACAAGCGCAACGCCCCCATCGATTTCCCGCTGAACGGCGTGATCAAGTGCTGGACTGAGGGCGTGGCGAAGATGAAGGTCGGCGGTAAGGCAAAGCTCGTGTGCCCCAGCGAGATTGCATACGGCGATCGCGGGTCACCTCCCGTGATCCCGCCCAACTCGGTGCTGACCTTCGAAGTGGAATTGCTGGGCATCAAGGCGAAGGAAGCGGCTCCGCCCTCGATGGGTAAGTAAGTACTTTCGTCACCGCAAGAACCTGCGCCCTTTTCCGTTTCGTACGGGAGGGGGCGTTTTGTTTTGCCGCTATTACTTTGCAACAAGTTCGGCCCAAACAGAGTTCAGCTCTTCGTGGCACGCTTTCTCCGGGTCACTTTTGCTTTAGCGAGCTTCGGGTTGTCCTTTGCGCGCTGCAGGTTCTCGGCATCAAGGAGGTCCATTGGCCGCGCGACGGCGCGCTTGTTGGCGATCAGATCGTCGAGACCGAGCATCGACACTCGAATCCCGCCATAGGTTGTTGGCGCACGCCTTTTCCAAGCGTCGTCGAACGTCACGGCATCAAGATCGGTCAGGATGTCAATCCGGTTCGGCGGCACTCCCATCTGGAAAACGGTCTCTGGGTCGACGAGCTCATCGACTGTCAAGGCGAACCGGGGCGCACCGAACTCCCGAAGTGCCCGCAATACTCGTTCCGCGTTGGCGCGCGTCGGCTTTACCCAAACGTCGAGATCCTTGGTGAAGCGGGGTGCGGTGAAGAACATCACCGCGTATCCCCCCACCACCAAGAACTCCGCGCGTTCGTCGCACAATGCGCGCAACAGATCTCGAAAGTCGGGGTTGACGTCCGGGCTTGCCATGGAACCTGTCTACATCGGCCACCATGTCCCACGCTGCCGCGAAGATTCCTTCAGCCCCGATCTTTTGCCAAAAGGCGAGATCGAACAGCCCGTCGTCATGACCTTTGCGGATGACGCGCCACATCAGACGACGCTTCTTCATTCATTCATTGTAGCAGCAGGAAATGAAGGGTCGCGCAAGCTCGACTTTTCACCCACCCATGCACCATGCACCCAAAACGTTTGCACCCAAGCCCGGCACTGAACACCCCATCAAGTACGACACCTGAAACACGAAGGGCCTCGGCGACTTACCGAGGCCCTTGAAGTTGAAACCAGTGGAGCCAGTCGGGATCGAACCGACGACCTCCTGAATGCCATTCAGGCGCTCTCCCAGCTGAGCTATGACCCCGTTACGTCGACCGCTTTTTTTCTATCGCTTCTTGTTCTGTGAAGCCACTGCCGATTTGTTCGTCGCCGCTTTCTTGAGCCGATTGGCAATCTCGGTTCCTTCAGCCAACAGATCGTTGATGCTCGCGTTCTGCTCCTGAATCTTGCGCGTCACGTTCTCGAGCGCCTTCATCACGCTGGTGAACGTCGAGGGCAACTGAAGCTTTCCCTTCGACACCTGGGCCCACACCGCCTCGCCGAGATCGCGAAAGGCGCGATCGAGATCGCGATCAAGCATGTTCTGCGCGACCTTCGCCTGCGCGAGGTTCGCCATGTGCTCAACCTGTTTACGCAAATCGATTACCTGACCCTGCGCAGCTTCCCAGGCAGCCTGAATCTGACGCAACGTTTCGGTCTGAGGGTTGGGAGTCATGGGCGGGCGGCAAGTACTAAGTCATTGTCGCTTCGTCAACCGCGCGCCGAAAAAGCCTCCCCCATCGATCCGGTGCGGCCACACCCTCAGAAGCTGCCCATCGACCTGCCACTGGGGATGCTTGACGAGAAACGCGTCGATCACCGCTTCGTTCTCTTCGCGCAATACAGAACACGTGCCGTAGACAATCACGCAGCCATCGCGAACGCCTGCCGCTACCGCGTCGAGGATCTTCGTCTGGGTCGCCACCAGTTCTTCGACCTTCTTCCATTGCAGCTTCCACTTCTGATCGGGTTCTCTGGCCAAGGTTCCGCTGCCGCTGCAGGGGGCGTCAATCAAAACAACGTCAGCCTCTTCAAGTCGAACTTTGTCGGGGTAGCTGACATTGCGAATCGAAAGCTCGCGTCCGCGGCGGCGCGCTTCCTCGAGACGCGCGCGCTTCAAGTCGGTAGCGATCACCTTGCCGGTGGGGCCGACGAAATCAGCGAGCGCGAAGCTCTTGCCGCCTGCGCCAGCGCACCAATCGATGACGGTGGCGCCAACACGGGGCGCGCAGAGGTTGGCGAGAAGCTGACTGCCCAGATCCATCACCTGAAGTCGGCGCGACTTCATCGGCTTTGACTCGAAGATCGCGCGACCCTCGTCGGTGAGCTTGATCGAATCATCCGTTGGGCCTGGCTCGACTTCAATCTGCTCGGCGCGCAACTTGCCGACCACCTCGTCGCGCGTTCCAGGCGGGCGGACCCGTAGCCAAATCACCGGATCGCGATTGAGCGCGCCGAGCACCGCGTCAACTTCTCCCTCGGGCGCTGAGCGCGCGATCGCGATCGCAAGCCAGTTTGGGAATGAATGAATCGTCGCCGACCTTTCAAGCGGATCAGGTGGCAACGGAGGATCGATCGACTCGCACACCTTCGCCAGCAGTGCGTCGGGAATCGATCGCGGTCGCAGCGGCCCAGGCAAGGCGACCTCGAACAGCGTCCTCTCGGACGAAGCGTGAGTCAGGTGCCTGCGCCAAAGGGTGTAGCGCAGAATCGCGAGGTCGCCTTCGAGCGAAAAGCCCGATGGCGCGTGACCGTGCGTCTTCGCGAGCAGGTCGATGTACCGCTGGTGGCGCGAGAGCTCGCGCGCGGCCCAGGCTGCGAACCGACGTTCCTTGCCACCGAGCTTCGGCTCATTTTCCAGCGCCTCGCTGATGGCTGCGCGCAAGGGGCGGCCAGTCAGCACGGCCTGGTGTGCCTTGATCGCAGTCGCTGCGGCCGGCCGTGAAGGGCGGCCTTGAACTTCGCCAAACCCTGCTGGCTCCATTGGTGGCTTTCGTATCCTTGCCGCGTCGGGACGTCGAGCCTTCACTGTCTGCCAGCGCGTGGCGGCAACGCTTCGCTCAGCGCGCGACGCAGCAGATCTCACTGCGGTTCGACGGCAGGTGGGTAGCACGAACATCGTCAAAACCCATGCGCCGCACGCGCTCAAGCAGCGCCGGAATCTCGTCGATGATCCGCTGATCGTTGAGCTTGAGAGTCAACACCGCGGCTCGCAGCCCTTTGCGCACCCGCGGAAGGAACCGCTGAATGGAATGAAGAGCCACCTGAGGCGCGAGGTTCATGTCGAGAAGCAACCAATCGATGCGCGGAGGAAGGTCTTCCCACCGCAGCTCGCTGATCTTTATCGCCAGGTGCACAATTCGCGACTCGGAAGGGCCGCGATACTCGAGGACACCGACCCCCATCGGCGCCGGGTCGACGCCCCATACCGTGACTCCGCGGCGCGCAAGTGCAAGTGCCGCTCCGCCAGGGGAACTGCCGACTTCGAGCGCAACCTGGCCTGGCCGAACATCGAGCTTGGCCCAGGAAATCGCCTCTTCAATCTTGGCGAACGCGCGCGACGGCGATTCGACCGGCACGTTGATCGACGGTTGACCTCCGGGCACTTCCCATCGTCCTGCCCGATGGCGATGAATTCCGACGAGCCACGGTTCTTCTGGCGCGACAATCACATCGACTATCAGCTCGCCCAGCAGCGGCGGTGCCTCAGCGGCGAACCGGCCCGTTGCGACCAGCGCTTCACGGACTCGAATGACTTCAGCGGCTGCGCCTTGCGTCATCGGGTCCCGCGCAAACACATGGAGTCGAACGCCGCTGGATCCGACGCCTGAATCGGATCCAAGCAACGCAACCGCCTCGCCTGAGGTCGATGCCCGCCCAAGCGATGCTCCCCAAACGCGCGCGAACACCGCATCAAGCTCGAGGTCGGCGTCGGTCGCGACTTCGGACACCCAGGTCACCAGCCCCGGGCGCGCAAACGCCGGCCGCAACCGCGGCTGCGTGCGTGCAACTTCGCCCTTGAGCAGACGCTCAGAACCGATTTGACAACAGGCAAAAGCATGAAGGGGCATTGCGTTCGCCTAGCATGATTGTCACCCGGCAATCTGGGTGGCGATCCCCAGCGATCGCCAGCTTGTCCGCGGCGATCCTTTTTCTGTTTCGGGTGGCGGCAGTGTCTTGAGGAGCATGCGACTTCGGCTCCTGCTGACCCTTTCTGCCTTCATGAGCTGTCGTGATGTTCCGGTGGGCCATCGCCTCGAAGGCCCCCTCTTCACTCCGACCAGCTTGGCTTCGTGCACAGCGGACACCCAGACGTATTGTGGTCGTGAATCGCGCGCGGTGCTCGACC
>JANOHG010000677.1:0-1247 GCA_031406375.1 Archangiaceae bacterium
GGTTTTTCGTGCTGATTCGAACGCCGCCTTCCGTCCCAATCAGTTCGAACTCCCATGTGTTCATTTCGCCGGGCGTGTACTGGCTCAAGGTGCATGAGATTCCCGCCGCCAGCCGGACGGCGCGGGGCAAGCCGATCATCAATCTGGTGCAGTTCGCAGACGGCGAGAGCCTGGCCCAGGTGCTCGTCACCAAGGACTTCCCCGAGAACAAGTTCGTTCTCTTCGTCACCCGGAAAGGGGTGGTCAAGCGCACCGACTTGAGCGCTTTTAGCAACGTGCGCCAGAGCGGGTTGATCGCGCTTGGCATCGAAGACGGCGACGTGCTGGTCGGAGTGAAAATCACCGACGGCACCAAAGACGTGCTGCTGTCGACAGCGCAAGGCATGAGCATTCGCTTTGCCGAAGAAGAAGTGCGCTCGATGGGGCGCGCGGCGTACGGCGTCAAGGGCATTACCCTGGATCCCGATGACGTGGTGGTTGGCGCCGAAGTGGTCGACAAAGGCGCGACGATTCTCACCGTCACTGAGAACGGCTACGGCAAGCGCACCGAAGAGGCCGAGTACCGGGTTCAAGGCCGCGGCGGGAAGGGCATCATCGACATCAAGACCACCGACCGAAACGGGCGGGTGGTCGGTGCGGTGCAGGTGAAGGACGACGACGAGGTGATGATTGTCACCAACGGTGGAATGTTGATTCGGATGAAGGTCAAAGAGATTTCCGTCATCGGACGCAACACCCAGGGCGTGCGGTTGATCAGCATGGAGAACGAAGCCGAGAAGGTGGTCGGCATCTCGAAGCTGCCCGAAATCGTCGCCGCGCTCGAAGGCCCAGAAGGCGGGGGAGAACCACCGCCCGACGACGGAGGAGAAGTTCCGCCTGACCCGACGCCTTTGGCGACTTCCGAGGTTCAAGCGTCCGGCGGGAGTGAAATCGTGGGCTTCGAGGCCGACGTTCCGCGGAAGTGAGCTACCACTTCCACGCAACACCCAGCGAGCCGACCATTCGCAAGTAGGTGAAGGTGCCCAGCTTGTTGAAATAGACGGCGTATTTGAGGTCGATGTCGAAGTACTTGCCGAGTGGATGAACGATTTTCACTGAAACCATGTTCGCGTTCTCGTCGTCCTCGGGAAGCTTGAGATCCGGCGCACCGGGCAGCTCGTTCGTCAGACGCAGCCCTTCGGGATACTGCGCAAGCTGCACCGCACCCGACAACAGCAGGGTGAAGTCGAGTGGAAGGCGCAGGCCGA
>JANOHG010000861.1:0-1028 GCA_031406375.1 Archangiaceae bacterium
GCCAGACAGTGTGTCAGCGGCTTCACGAGATGTTCGAAGAAGAGGTCTCGCTCTCGACCGAGTACGTGCATGTCGTCAGCCCTAAGAACCTGCGGCGGTATGTCGGCGAGCCCACCTATCTGGCGGTGCTTGCTCCCCAGCCGAACAAGACGCGCGGCTTCCTCGAGGTCGAGGTGGGTCTGGCACACATCGCGATCGACATGTTGCTGGGCGGCGCAGGAGAAGCGGTGTCACTGCGGCCGCTGACCGACATCGAAGAAGGTGTGATGGGCTATGTGCTCATCGAGATGCTCAAAGCGCTTGCTCCGAGCCTCGATCCGTCGCTGCCGAGACTTCGTCTGGAAGGAGTCTGCCGCGGATTTGACGAGGCGATGCAGTTGCTCGGCAACGAATCCCAGTTGGTGGTCGTGCAGCTCAGGGCCGTCTTTGGACAGCACTCGGGCTACGTGAGGTTGTTCATTCCTTCGTCGGTGCTTGCGACTGCCAGCCCATCTGCAGACTCGGCGATCCGAAAGCTTCGGCGCCATGCGCAGGCGACCGCCAACATCAAGCGGCTGTCGAGGGTGAAGAACTGGTTGCGCGCCGAGATCGGGCAGATGGCAATCTCGAACGGTGACCTTGCGCAACTGCGCGAGCGCGACGTGATTTTGATTGAAGAGGTGACCGCACGCCCGGACAAGGGTGAGGGCGGCGTGGCGAAGCTTCGCGTGGGCCTCGGGCGGTCTGGGTTCCTCGACGCCGAGATCTTTCTCGAGGGAAACCGATTCAAGGCGAGAGTCACCGGGTTTTCGATGGGGGAGGGTGGCCCGGCATCGACCGCCGAGTCCGAGGCGAACGCACAGCCAGGCTCAGAAGCAGACCCACAGGTAGGCGCTGAGCCGAAAGGTGACGCTACCGAAGGCTTGGGAATGAAAGTCGGCGAATCGACGAACCCCGGACTCGAGAATCGGGAAAGGAACCAAATGGAAGACAACACGTTCAGAAGTCAGGAAGGTGCAGAGCTGCTCAACGACATTCCGCTCCAGATT
>JANOHG010000872.1:0-10523 GCA_031406375.1 Archangiaceae bacterium
CCGAGCTGCCGTCCAGGTCTCGAGCGCCCGTCTTCACCGCTTCAGCAAGGTCCTTCGCACTGACCGAGCCTGGGGTTTTGTTCCCAGCGGCGAGGTTGTTCAGTGCATCGCCCATTCCCTTGTCCTGGTACTTGGGCTGACCCGCTTTCTCCATCTCCGTCACCATCTGGTTGTACTTCGGCAGCGCAATGCCAGTCTCACCCGCGCCCTGTGCCGCCTTCGCAGCCTTCTGGTAGACGGCGAATGCAGCCTTCGCCTCAGGTGACAGCTTGCCTTCGTTCTTTTTCACGAAGTCGGCAATCTGCTTGTATTCGGAGCCCGCGGCGTTGTTGTCGAAGTCCTTGGTGGCCTCGTAAATCGCCATCGACATCTCGTTTCCAGAGATTGAACCCGGACCTGGGTTCTTCGCCCCGAGATCCGCCAGCGCCTTTTCCGCGCCCACATCCACGGCCGCAGCAGTCGGAGCAGCGGGAGCGGCGGGAGCGGCCGGGGCGGCCGGGGCGGCCGGGGCGGCGGGCTTTGCGCCAATGTTGCCCATGTCAGAAATCAGCTTCTTGAACTCAGGAAGGCTGCCAACCGAAGTCGAACCCTTCTGCTGCGCTGCGATCGCCGCCTTCTCGTACATCGCGTACGCCTTCTTCGCGTCAGGCGACAACAGTTGCAGGTTTTCTTTCACGAACTTCTGAAGGTCCTTGAACTCTTTGCCAGCAGACTGACCGTCGAGGTCACCAGCGCCTTTGTCAACAGCAGCAGCGAGTTCCTTGGCGCTGATCGAGCCCGGGCGGGTGTTCTTCGAAGCAAGGTCCTTGAGCGAGTCGCCCATGCTCTTGTCTTGCGGAACGACGGTACTCGCCTTCGCCATGTCACGCGCCATCCGCGTGTACGCACCCTGCTCGATTCCGCTTTGGCCTTTGCTCTTTGCAGCCATGACAGCGCTCTCGTACACCGCGAACGCTTTGTGCGCTTCGGGCGACATGCGCGGCCCGTTCTCTCTCACGAACTTCTTGATGTCTTGGTACTCACTGCCCGCCGCCTGACCATCGGCGTCCTTGGTCGCCTTGATGACAGCGCTGGTGAATTCTGAGCCTGACACCGAGCCTTTGCCCGGATTGTTCCTGAGCAGCTCCTTCATCGCATCGCCCGAGCTTGCGTCCTTTGCGGCTGGCCTCGCAGCCACGCTCATCGCCTGATTCATCTTCGCAAGCGAACGCTGGTCGATGCCCGTCTGCCCATTGGCCTTCGAAAGGTCGACCTGCTTCTTGTACACGTCGAACACTTTCCGAGCTTCGGGTGAGAGCTTCGAGGGGTTGGCAGCTACCCACTTGCTAATGACTGCGAACTCTTTGCCAGCCGCTTGATTGTCGATGTCTTCAGTACCAGCACGGATGGCCTTCGCCATGTCGTCGCCCGAGACGGACCCGGGGGTGGTGTTGTTCTTTCCAAGCTCCTTCATCGCGGCAGACGCGCCCGCGTCTTTCGGGCCGACAATGTCGGTGAGTTGCTTGACGGAGACTTGCGGCGAATTGATTCTGGAGATGGCCATATAAAGTGCCCCTTAGAGAGAGTTGGTGAGTGAGCTTCTATTCTCGCCGTTCGAGAAGGCGGTGTTGTGGCGCCCAAAGGATGAAGTCGGTGTGTTTGGCGGAATCATGTCGATCTTGGAGCCCTCAACCCAGACCTCTGTCGCCTGCCCGTCTACATTGTCCGATTGGCTACGTTCTGGGGCCCAATAACCACGGCTTGAGCCCTGAAAGCTGCTCGCCCTCATGCAGCACCCCTTCAACCTGGCTTTTTTCGCGCGCACAGAAGGTCTCCACCGCCGCTTGGAACCTCGGCTGGTAGATGTGGTGGGCGCTGTGAATGGCGGTCGGGACAAAGCCGCGAGAAATCTTGTGTTCTCCACCTGCTCCAGGCTCGAACACCTGTAAGCCCCGGATAATACAGTCGTTTATTGAGTGGTAGAGGCAGACGTTGAAATGGAGGAAGGGATGCTCTTCGAAGCAACCCCAATATCGACCGTAGAGGCGCTCGGGGGTCGACAGGTTGAATGCACCCGCGATGGTTTTCCCCGCACGCTCAGCAACCACCACCTCAATGTTGCCGTTGAGCGCGTCAAAGGCCCGAAAGAAAAACTCTTCGTTGAGTTGAACCTGGCCCCACCCATTCTTTTCGACAGTCGCTTCGTAGAAACGGAAGGCGATCGCCGCATGTTCTTTGCCAATTTCATCACCGCGGATGGTGCGCAATGCGATCAGCTGCTTCGCAGCAGCCGCGCGCTCATGTTTCAGCTGGTGACGCCGTTTGGAATCGAAGCGCGCCAGATAATCGTCGTAGGTTCGGTAGCCCGGATTGCGCCAGTGATACTGCATGCCAAGCCGGCGAAAGAGACCGAGTTCCTGCAGCGCGTCTGCTTCGTCAGCGGCTGGAAAAATCACGTGCACCGAAGAGAGCTTCTCTTCGCGACCCAGCTGAAGGATCGCTTCCAGCAACACGCGGCGAATCAGCTGTTCGTCTTCTCCGGACTTGCAGAGGAAACGCCTGGCCGTCAGTGGCGAGAGCGGGACCCCCACCAGCAGCTTCGGGTAGTACTCAATGCCGAAGCTGCGTGCAGCATTCGCCCAGGCGAAGTCGTAAACGTATTCGCCCATGCTGTGGTGCTTGAGCCACGCAGGAGCGGCGCCAATCAACGCGTCGCCGCGCCACAGCGTGAAGTGGCAGGCTTCCCAGCCGCGCGGCCGCGTCGCGCTGCCCGACGCTTCGAGGGCGTCGAGCCATTCCCAGCGTAAGACCGGCGGGTCAAGAGGAAGCAAGAGCGCGTTCCACGCTTCACGCGAAACCCTGTCGATGCCGCTGACGACCTTGACGTGAAGAGAGGTGCTCAAAGTTTGCGCTTGGCGCTCGCCTTCTTAAGGTCTAACGAATCGAGGCGCTCTTTGAGTGTTCGCGTCTCGCCCTTGAGCTTCTCAAGTTCAGTGCGCAGCGACGCCACTTCTTTCGCCGGCCCCACAGTTCCCCTCAGGGTTCGCACCGTTTCTTTCGCCGCGCGTCGAGCGCGGCCGTCAACGAAGGCGGTTGATTGCAACGGCGCGATGAGCCGCTTGTCGCCCAACACCGCAGCCGCGTCGAACGCAGCCATCTGCGTTCGAAACTGTCGATCGCGCAGCGCCTGCGCTATCAAATCCACAGCAGGGCTCTTCTTCTCAGCCACGTCGGCGAGCTTCGCCACCGCCATCAAGGCGGCGCGACGTGCATGAGGCGGCGCACCATATTTCGTGAGCGCGACCGCCGCGGGCCACGCTGCAGGATCCTGTAACTCGGCCAGCCCGTCGAGCGCGCCAGAAATGACCGCGTCTAAGAAGCTGGGCCGTTTGAGCATCGACGCCAGTGTGCTGCGGGCCTGGTCTGCACGCAGCTTCCCCAAAGAACGTGCGGCCTCTGCTTCGACAAAACCACTGGGATCTCCTTTGCGCGCGAGCACGGTGAGCGCTTTGCCCGCGCCTACGTCCTCACGGAACTGACCGAGCGCGGCGACGACACCGCGACGCGCCTTGGGGTGTTTGACCTTCAGTGCGTGAATCAACACCTCGCGGGCGCCTGCGCTGCGAATCGAGCCCAATGCGCGTGCACAGGCTGCGCGGGTCGCCCAGAACGCCTTTTCGTCATTCAACGTCGCTGCCAGTACTTCGACCGATTCGGCCGAGCCGTCTTTGCCCAGCGCAGCGGCTGCTTCGGTGCGTGCGCGCGCAACGGCAGCGTGCTGAAGCTCTCGCCGACGCCACGCGATCGGCTTTTCGACCTCGAGGGTCGCGAGAAGATCTCGGCGCGGATCCACGATTGCCATCTGCGGTTCACGGTCGAGCGGCAAATAGAAGACATGGTCTTTGGCGACCACCTCGAACGAAGCCTTGTGCAGCGTGCCCTTCGCCTCGACATGCACGGGCAGGGTGAGCCTCCACAAGGCGTCGCCACCTTGAGTTTGCTTCACGGTGATTTTCAGCTGGCTGTGCTCACTGTCCCACGTCAGGTCGACCTTCAGTGCGGGGTGGCCGGCACGGTAGACGTACTCGTCAAAGAAACGATCGCAGTTCTTGCCGGTGGTGTCTTCGATGGCGCGCGCGAGGTCGACCGTCTCGACAGACTTTCCCTTGTGCCGCGCGACGTACGCGCGCAACACCGCTCGAAAATCGTCATCTCCCAGCCGGGTGCGCAGCTCATGCAACACCAGCGCACCCTTTTGGTAGAGGTGGTGATCGAACAACTCGAGCGGCTCATCGAACCGGCGCGCGACGATTGGGCGCATGTACCGCTCGTTGGCCTCCTCGAGGTAGACGTCGAGATCCACTTTGCGCTGCTGATCAGCTTCATCGGTTCCGTCGGCCTCTTCCTTCCACAAGACCTCGGAATAGGTGGCGAACCCTTCGTTGAGCCAACCGTGCGGCCAATCGCGACAGGTGAGCAGGTCACCGAACCATTGATGCGCAAGCTCATGTGAAATCAGCGCCTCGGCGCTGTAGTCGAGGTGCGCGCGAGCGTCGTGGAGCACCGCATCGGTCAGCGTGGTGGCGCCCGTGTTTTCCATGCCTCCAAAAATGAACTCGGCGACGAAGACCTGCGCGTAGTCGCCCCACGGAAACGGCTGGGCGGTGAGCTCTTCGAAGAAGCGCACCATCTGAGGCGTGCGTTCCACGCAGCGCAGCGCATCGGCTTTGCGCCCTCGGGGAAACAACGTGCGTACTTTGCTCTGCGAGTGCTGAACCGAGGCGATGTGCTCGTCGAACTCGCCGACCACCAAAGTGACCAGGTACGGCGAATGCGGAACCTCGAGCCGATGATGAACGGTGCGAAGCGCGCCATTGACCTGATTCGAGACCATCTTTCCGTTGCTCAGCGCCGTCATCCGTGAAGGGAAAGTCGCGATCACTTCCGAGGTGGCCTTCTGCGCAGGGGCATCGAGGCAGGGGAACCAGTACCGCGAGTCCTCGTCTTGCCCCTGCGTCCACGCCTGCGTCGGCCGCTTCGGGTATTCCTTGTCAGGGTGCACGAAGTACAGGCCCCGCCGGGGCTGGCCCGAGTAGGCGATCCGCACCAGCGCGCTGCTGCCAGCATCGAGCGCCGCCGCCAGGCGAACGTGAACCTGTTTTCCATCGACATCGAAGTCGACCGCGAGGTCATCGACCTCAACCTTCTCAATTTTCAGCTCGGCAGCGTCGAAGGTAATCGCATGAACCTTTCGAATCGCAGTGAGCCGGGTGGTGCACACCCCGTGAATCGACGAGCGCTTGAAGTCGAGAGTGACTTCGAGCTTCAGGTGCTCGGGTCGCACCGGACGATCGGCCGCGTAGTGGTCGGTCGCTGAATCGAACGCGAAGGGATGCGGCTCGTCGAATTGGTGGTGGGCAGTCATGGAGGCGCGCACAGTAGGCGGTGAAGGGGTATGCGGTGCTGACCGAATGATTGACGTCCTCTACTTCGCAGACAAGGAGGTGAAGCAGAAGCTGTTCGCCCGCGTGAAACAGGCGAGCAAGCTGCTGATGGTAACCGCGGTCGCTCCGCATCGTGCCGCGGCAGCCAAGGCACACAAGGAACCTTTCGGTGCGCTCGAGCGAAGCTATGGCGAGGTAGTCGATCAGCTGCTCGTCGTCGATGAAGGGGGCGCCGAAGGAATGTGGAGAGACCCGGTGACGGATCTGGCCGACGCGCTCTACCCGTCAGACTCGCGCGCAGCCTACGCCGCCGCGGCGGGCTACTTCTTCGTCGACGGTGGCATCGCGTGCGCAACGGTGAAGCGGTTTGGGAAGCCTGAGGAAGATCTGTGGTTCCTTCACGAAGCGCTCTCGAAGCTGCGCGGCGAAGTCTCTGCTCCGGATCCAGCCAAACGGCCGGGTCGGGGGAACCGCAAGCGCGCAGTCGCCGACGAACGGCCGCAGACACCCGTTGGGGCTCGGGGCAAAAATCCCTACGCGGTGCTCGGAATCACCTCGGGCGCCACGCTCGCCGAAGCGAAACACGCGTGGCGCGCGCTGATGGTTCAGTACCATCCAGACAAGGTCGCGCATCTGGCTCCGGAATTCCGCACCCTCGCCGACACACGCACCCGCGAAATCATGGACGCGTGGACGCAGCTGCAAGAAGAACTCGACTGAGGCCGACCACCGCCAAGCGTAAACATCGCTCTCGCGATTGAAGACGCATCCGGTGCGCATTGATCGCCGTCAAGTCATCCCGGGTGGTTTACCCAGCGGTAAACTTCGGTCGCGCGCCTCGCTGACGTCGTGCCTCGGCTGCGATCTTAAGGCCGGGTAATCCGAACTCAGCCCCTTACCGGCGCCGTCCTTCCTGAAACGTCACTTCGAGATGAACCTCGTTGCCCTGGCGCTGCACCACGGCGGTGACAGTCTCGCCTGGTTTGGCTCCCATCAGCACGAACATCAAGTCCTCGACACTGCGCACCAAGGTCTTGCCGAGTTTGATGATGACATCTCCTTTCTTCATCCCGCCCTTGTCGGCGCCGCCGCCGGGCCGCACGTCGGAAAGCAACACTCCCTTGAGCCCATTGGGTGGCCCCGCGTAGTCAGGCACGGTGCCGAGCGACGCACCAAAGCTGCGCGCATCACCCCGCGTCGGCGTGGGCATCTTCTTGTACTGCAGCTGCGTTTCTGGGGCGTCGAGCCCACGCGCGATTTCGGCGACCGTGACCGCGACCTGCGCAGCTCCAGCGTAATTCACCTTTTCCGGGACGTCAGATGGCTTGTGGTAATCGCTGTGCGCTCCGGTGAAGAAGTGCAGCACGGGCAACCCTTCCGAATAGAACGACGTGTGATCGCTGGGCCCGTACCCATCGCCGCTAGAGGTGCACACCACACGCGCCTTTGCGCAGGCGGCATCGATGATTGGTTTCCAACCATCGGCGGAATCGAACCCCAACAGCGTGAGTCCGTTGTTCCGCATTCTTCCGACCATGTCCAAGTTGAGCATGCCCGGTGAACCCTTGAGCAATGCGGTGTGGGTGCGGGTGAAGTGCGACGAGCCAAGCACCCCCGTTTCTTCTCCGGTGAAGAACAGGAAGTGCACGTCACGACTCAGCGGGCCGCTTTTGAGCATCCTCGCGGTCTCCAATACTGCTGCTACGCCCGAGGCGTTGTCGTCGGCTCCGACGTGGGGCTCGCTCCTGTCAGGCGCCAGCGATTCAGGGCCACCCATTCCGAGGTGGTCGTAGTGCGCACCGATGAACAGCGCAGGCAAACCCGGTGAAGTTCCCGGCAGCGTGGCGACGACGTTGAACGCATCGGTCTGCTCGAACACCAGCGCCACTGAGAGCTCGACATCAATCGGCTGCTTCTTCTCGAGCTTCGGCCACAGCTTCTCAATCGCTCGGCGTGAAATCAGCATCACCGGAATGCCAGCATCACCGTTGCCTTCGATGCGCAGCGCAGGGACTTTCGCCTCAGCGGGCAGCGCCCAGTCCTTCGGCGCGCCTGCAGGCGTCAGCGGCCAGTCGACCACGAGCAACGCCTTGGCACCGCGGTTACGCGCACTGAATGCCTTTTTGCGAAGGTCTCCTGCCCGACGCGCGTCTTCCGCGCTCAACGACTTCTCTGTCTCGGGGACAAAGCGACGCACGACGACAACTTTCCCCTTCACGTCGAGCGCTTTGTAGTCGTCGAACCCCAGCGTGGGTTCGTCAAGGCCATAGCCGGCGAGCACCACTTTGCCCTTTGCCTTGCCTTGCCCGCTCCAGGCGACGGGGGTGAAATCGTCTTTCGCCGCGGCGAGCCCACCGAGCTTGAGCGCGTTTTCGTCGCCCAACTTCACCGCAGTGGTGACGGGGAATTCGTCGCGCGCAACCTTGAGGCCGATTTCGGTCAGTCGCTGCTCGAGGTACGCCCCCGCTTCGGCGAGCCCTCGCGTGCCGATTCCACGACCTTCACGCAGGGGATCAGCCAACCACTGCACGTCTGCCTTCACCCGCTCTGCGGGACTGTTGTCGACCCGCTTGGGTGCGTGCTCGACCCAACGCGCAACAAAGACGTTGGTGTCCGACTTGCCCTCGTCGGTCGCACGGTTACTCGAGAAGGCGAGCCACTTGCCATCGGGCGAGAACATCGGAAACCCATCGAACCCTTTGGCCCAGGTGATTCTCTCGAGCTGAGTGCCGTCAGAGTTGACGGCCCAGATGTCGAACTCGCGCCCCTTCGGGTCTCCAGCGTTTGATGAGAAGAGGATTCGATCTTGGGTGGGGTGCCAGAAAGGAGCGAATGACGCCGCGTTCAAATACGTCACCTGCCACGCCTCGCTGCCGTCGCCGTTTCCGACGAACAGCTCGAGCTTGGTAGGTCGCACCAACCCTTGGGCGAGTAAGGCGCGAAAATCTTCGAGCTCTTTTCCTGGCTTTGGCCGCGACGCGCGCCAGACGAGCTTGGTGCAGTCGCGGTTGAAGAACGCGCCGCCGTCGTAGCCGGGCTCGAAGGTAAGCCGCTTGACGTTCTTGCCGTCTTTATCCATTCGGTAGAGTTCGATGTCGCCATCACGGGTGGACGTGAAGACGACGCTTCCATCCTTTCCGCAAACGGTTGCCTCAGCGTCGTAGCCCTTGTCGTGGGTGAGCTGTTCGATGGCCCCGCTGGCGAGGTTCTTCTTGAAGATGTCGTAGCTGTCGTACAGCGCCCACACATACCCGAGCGACATGTCTGGTTTAGGCGGGCAAGCATCACCGCTCAGGTGCGTCGACGCGTAGAGGATTTCCTGGTCGCCTGGGAAAAAGTGGGCGCAGGTAGTCGCGCCCTTGCCGCTCGACTGAAGCACAGGGACGGAAGGCTGCGGTGAGACTGCCATCGAGTAAATCCGATCGCAGCCGTCGGTCGGGGCCCGCGCCTGAAGCGACAGTTGGGTGCCGTCGAAGCTCCAATACGCTTCGGCGTTCTCGCCGACCCAAGTCAGCTGTCGCAGGTCGCCCAAATGCGTCTCTTCAACGGTGGGCTTGAGCGTTGTCACCACGGCCACGCTCTGGGCCGCGGGGGGCGTGGTGGCACAAGCGGAAAAAAGAAAAGCAGCGGCAGCCATCGAGCGCATGAGGGTTGCTTGTACCAAGCAACGACGCTTGTCCCGTTCTGTTTCTTCCTAAGGGTTACCGACCCGACATTGCTTCTTCCGGCAGACCTGCCTCGAGCACGATTTTACGCTTGAGCACTGAGTCATAGGGCGCCCGCCGAGCGAGCACCACCACGCGCTCGCACTCGGCCCAGACGATTGGGCCGAGCAGCTGCCAATGAGACGGAGCGACGAGGGTGAGCTCGAGCAACCCCACTGAGTACTCGACCGGAAGTCGAGCGTTCTGCCTGAGCGCCTGACGCAGCTGTCGGGTGAGCTCGGGAGCGAGGGTTTGCTGTGAGGTAGGGCCGAGCAACAGTGCGAAGGCGTCAGAGTGAATCCGAACCACTTTTGCGCTCGGGGCGAGGCGTTCGAGCGCGGTCGCGGTATCGCGGAGGACCTGATCGCCCGTCTCGAACCCATGGTTCATGTTGACGACGGTGAGCTCGCGAATGTCGACGACGGCCGCGCCAATCGTCCAACCCGCCTCGTGCCCATGCGCCGACACGTCATACTCTTCCTTCAGCAACGCGCCCTGGGTGAGCGCGAGCGCGTGAAAAGCGCCGCTGATCGCATCGCGACCTCCCCTTCGGTGTGTCTCGGCGTCGATCAACGCGACCAACGCTTTCTGTGCATCAGCGGCGTGGGGAAACAACGCGCTCACGCGACTCAGCTGGAGCTCATCGATCATGGCCACTCGAGTATGTGCGCGTGCTGCGAGGGAACCGGAAGCTCATTCCACCGTGACGGACTTCGCCAGATTGCGCGGCTGGTCGACGTCGTTCCCGCGCAAATCCGCGACGTGGTACGCGAGCAGTTGCAGGGGCACCGTCGCAACCACTGGCGCCAACAGCGCAGTCGATGCCGGAATCGTAATCACGTGCACGGCCAGCGACTTCACGTGCTCATCGCCTTCTTCGACGACGGCGATCACCTGCCCGCCGCGCGCGCGCACTTCCTCGATGTTGCCGACAATCTTCTCATAGGAAATCTTCGGCAACCGCGGCGCGACGAACACCACCGGCAGCTTCTCGTCGATCAACGCAATCGGCCCGTGCTTCATCTCGCCGCCTGCGTACCCTTCAGCATGAATGTACGAGATTTCCTTCAGCTTCAGTGCGCCCTCGAGCGCGACGGGATGCATCGGCCCGCGCCCGAGAAACAAGAAGTCCTGTGACTGCTGGTAAATTCGCGCCACCTTCTTCACCGCTTCTTCGGTGCGCAGGCAGGTCTCGACCAAGGCGGGAAGCTCGGTCAGGTGGGTCACTGGCCCGTTCAATGAGCAGGTCCCGGAGCACCGGCCCCTTCGGCGAGCGCTCGATGAGGATCGACATGTCCTCGAGGGCGCCCTTGAGGTCGCCGAACTCGGCGCGGGCCGTCGCGCGACGGTGGCGCATCTCGGCATCGTCCGGGACGAGCTTGAGGTATTGCGACAG
>JANOHG010000795.1:0-4060 GCA_031406375.1 Archangiaceae bacterium
GTTGCTGATTCCCGAGAGCTACCTCAAGAAAGAGAAGGAGCACGTCGAAGGCTTCAACCCGCAGCTGGCGATGGTGACCCATGCGGGCGGCAGTAAGCTGGCTGAGCCGTACGTGATTCGCCCCACGTCCGAGACGATCATCAACCGCAGCTTCAAGCTCTGGATTCAGAGCTACCGAGACCTGCCGATGCTGATCAACCAATGGGCGAACGTGATGCGGTGGGAAATGCGCACCCGCATGTTCCTGCGCACCACCGAGTTTCTTTGGCAGGAAGGCCACACCTGCCACGAGACGGAAGCCGACGCGGAAGAAGAGACGCTGAAGATGCTCGAGACGTACCGGGTGTTCGCCGAAGAGTGGATGGCAATGCCGGTGATGGCAGGACGAAAAACCGATTCAGAAAAGTTCGCCGGCGCCAACAAGACCTATTCCATCGAAGCGATGATGCAGGACAAGAAGGCGCTGCAGGCAGGTACTTCGCACAACCTGGGGCAGAACTTCGCCAAGGCGTTCGACACCGTGTTTCAAGGTCGCGATGGACAGCAGCACCATGTTTGGCAGACGTCGTGGGGTGTCTCGACCCGTCTGATTGGAGGGCTGATCATGACCCACAGCGACGATGCGGGCCTGGTGATGCCGCCGAAGCTCGCCGCGCTGCAGGTGATGCTGGTCATCATCGGCAAAGGCGAGGAGCGTGCCCCAGCGTATGCGAAGGCGGTCGAGATCGCCGCCGAACTGAAGAAGGCGGGCGTTCGGGTGAAGATCGACAACGACGAAGCGAAAGCGATGGGCGCGAAGTTCTACCAATACGAGATGGAAGGGGTGTGCGTTCGCATGGATCTCGGCCCAAAGGACCTCGCGAAGGACCAGTGCGTGCTCGTTCGCCGTGACGACATCAAGAACAAGCTTTTCGTGCCGCTGGCGGACTGCGTCGCGAAGTGCCAGGCGATGCTCGAAGAGATGCAGAAGGCGATGTTCAACAAGGCGAAGGCTTTTCGCGAGGCGAACACCTTCGAGGTCAACACCTACGAAGAGATGAAGGCGCGCGCGAACGACGGCTTCCTGCTTGCGCATTGGAATGGCGACCCGAAGGTCGAGCAGCAGATCAAGGAAGAGACGAAGCTCACCACCCGCAATCGACCTTTCTCGCTCAAGCAAGAGCCGGGGAAGTGCATCGTCACCGGCGAGCCGAGCGTCGGTCGCATCGTCTTCTCAATGGCCTACTAGATTTAGTGTGGCGACCCTTGGCTGATCCTGCCTGACAGATGGCGCAGGTTTCGATCTGGCGCGCTCATCGGGTTCTCCTGCTATGAGGCCCGCAAATGGACGAGCGCTCTTTGACCCGGTTGCTGGGCCGCGTGAAGAAGGGCGATGTGTCGATCAGTCAGGCGGTGCGAACGCTGAAAGACCTGCCCTTCGCTGAGCTCGGATTCGCCACGGTCGACACCCACCGTGCGCTGCGGTTGGGATTCCCCGAGGTGGTGCTTGGGCAATGGAAGAGCACCGAGCAGTGCGCCGGAATCGTCGGCGCGCTGACAAAGCGCAAACAGTCGGTCTTGGTTACCCGGTTGCAAGACGAGAAGGCCGCGGCGTTGAGCGCGTTGTTCCCAACCGGAACCTGGCACGCGCAAGCGCGGATCTTTTCGTTGCGCGTCGGGCGCAAGCCTCGAGCGGGAAGGGTCGCGGTGGTGTGCGCGGGCACTTCAGACATCCCGGTCGCTGAAGAAGCGGCGGTGACCGCCGAAGCCTTCGGAGCAACGGTCAACCGAATCAACGACGTCGGAGTTGCAGGGATCCACCGGCTGCTCAAACGTCGCGCCGAGCTCGATGATGTCCATGCAGTCGTCGCCGTCGCCGGCATGGAAGGAGCGCTCGCCTCTGCCGTGGGAGGCCTGATTGGGGTCCCCGTCGTCGCCGTGCCCACCTCGGTCGGCTATGGCGTCAGCGAGCATGGATTCACCGCGCTCTTGGGGATGATGGCCAGCTGCGCGTCGAACGTCGCGGTGGTGAACATCGACAACGGATTTGGTGCGGGCTTCTACGCAGCGTTGATTTCGCGAACCCGCGGCCGCCGCTAAGCGGGCATAAGGCGTACCATGATCCTCCTTCTCGAGCCGACCGGCGGAATCGCCGGCGACATGTTCCTCGCTGCCGCGCTCGACCTCGGCGTGCCCCACGACGAGCTGCTGCGTCACCTCACGACGCTCAGGCTGCCTGGCTGGAAGCTCGAGATTACCAAGGCTCAACGCCATGGCATCAGCGGCACCCATGTCGACGTCGTCGTTGCCGGAGATCTCGAACATCCGCACGACCACGAACATCCCCATCAGCACCCGCATCCGCATCTACCGCACGACCACGCGACCAACCAGGGTCACCACCCCGAAGGGCACCGACCGCTTTCCGAGATTCGGGAGCTGATCTCCGCTTCGCAGCTTCCGGCCGCTGCGAAAGACCGCGCGCTCGCAGTCTTCAGCGTGATTGGCGCGGCAGAGGCGAAGGTGCACGACATCCCGGTCGAGAAGGTCGCCTTTCATGAAGTCGGGGCGGTCGACTCAATCATCGACATCTGCGCCGCGGCCGTCGTCCTCGAGCTCCTCGGCAGCCCCGAAGTCTTCTCGACGCCACCCCCGCTGGGCAGTGGCACCGTGCACATCGCCCACGGCATTGTCCCGGTTCCGGTACCTGCGACGCTCGAGATCCTCCGCGGGGTGCCGGTGCTCTTCGAGGGCAAAGGCGAGCTCACCACGCCCACAGGAGCAGCGCTGCTGAAGACCTTCGCCCACATCGGCCCGCTTCCCGCTGCCACCGTCGAACGGATTGGCTACGGGGTTGGCACCAAAAACTGGCCAGATCGCGCCAACGTCCTACGGGCATCAATGGCCCATCGCGCTGCCGACGAAGCGACCTCGGTGCAGGTCATCGAAGCCAACCTCGACGACTGCTCTCCGCAGCTGCTTGGAGCGCTGATTGACACGCTGATGAAACAAGGAGCGCTCGATGCCTGGGTCGTGCCCGCCACGATGAAGAAGGGCCGCCCGGGGCATCTGCTGTCGGTTCTGGCGACCGAAGCCAGCCATCGCGCCCTCATCGCTACGGTGCTCTGTGAATCGACCTCGCTGGGGGTGCGCACCCACCGCGCCGAACGCACCGTGCTTGCGCGTCGGTTCGAAGAAGTCACCACCGCCTGGGGCAAGGTTCGCATCAAGCTTGGCATCCAAGGTGAGACGGTGATCAACGCTGCTGCCGAGTTCGATGATTGCCGCGCGCTCGCAGACGCCGAAAAGGTTCCCGTGAAGCGGGTTCTGGCGGCCGCGATGGCGATATGGGAATCGCGCAAGCGATAGCGACCTAAGGAACTTCGCGCCACACTGGCGGTTCGAACATCGCCGGTCGCCCCTCCAGAAGCTCGTGCGGTTCGAAGTAGCCTTTGTACTTCAGCGACGCGCAGTCCTTCACCTGATAGCCAAGGTAGAGGTGCTGCGCGCCGAGCTGTTGGGCGAGTTCGGCACAGCGCAGCACGTTGCCGACTCCGGGTGACAGCCGCGCAATGTCGGGATGGTAGAAAAAGTATGCCGCCGACACGCAGCGCGCGGTGATGTCCAACAGGCTCACTGCCACCAGCCGGTCTGCGTCGTACCAGCGCATTTCCCGACCGGTGGACGAAGGGAAGCTGAACTGGGTCGCGTATTCTTCTTCCGTCAGCGTCGAAGGATCCCAGCCACGGCTGGTCTCCCGCGTCGCATGCCACGCCGCATGCAGCTCGATCCGCGCGGAATCCACCCCCGGCTTTCCCAGCTCGACTCGAAACCGATGGCTGCGACGCAAGGCGCGCTTTTGGCTGGGCGAGGGCTCGAAGCGACGCACGTCGAGCCGAATCGAGATGCATTCTCCGCACGGCCGACATGCCGGGCGAAAATATGCGGGCCCAAACCTCCGCCAGCCTCGCATCAGCAGCGCCTCGAGCTCGTCGGGCGTCACGTTCACCATCAAGCGGTACTCGAGCGACGCCTGCTGGGCGCTGAGGTACGCACAGGGGCGCGCCTCTTCCACGAAATG
>JANOHG010000817.1:0-1911 GCA_031406375.1 Archangiaceae bacterium
GTGCAGGGCTTGCGCGTCGGGCACGGGCAAACGATGGCGTATGGGTTTGATCGGGTGCTCTTTCGCGCGATTGAAGGCGGTGCTGCCGGAGGCCCCTTTCGAGGCTGGCATCCCCCAGTCATTCAACGGCTGTTGCCCGAGCATCGCTTTGCCGGCGTCGGGGTGGTTCAGGTCTACACCTATGCGTCGATGAGCAACGAGCTGCTCGTGGATCTCTCGACCACGCTTCGACGCGCGCTTGAGCAGCGAACGGTGCTCGAGGGCGAAGATCTAACCGGTGAGTCGCCCCACCAATCGGCGCTTGTCGAAGCGTGCGCGTGCGCCGGGGGGCCCGATGGCCTGCGTGGCATCCGGCACGAGCCGCAGTCTCAGAAGGACAGCGGCTGGTCTTTCACCTGTAAGAAAAAGCATGCCACGGCAGATTTGGGATCATTGACGCTGGGCGCGCTGGCACACCGACTGCCGCAGATACTCAAATATCTCGCGTTGCCGCCGGGCTGCTCGGTCGAGTACCTCGAGAATGAGGTGGTGATCGATTCGCGCGCCGCGCGCCGGGACGAAGACGACGTCGATGATTTCGACGAAAGTTGACGTCGTGGGGGCCTTCTTCGGCGAGCTGTATCTTCGCAGCACCCGACCGTTTCTCGACCCCGAGATCACCTGCGCCGAGCTTGCGTATCTGCAAGCGCAGTTCAAGCCCCTTGCCGTGCCGGGGCCGCTGCTCGATTTCGGCTGCGGTCATGGGCGGCACCTGGGGCTCGGAGCGCGGGCGGGTCGATCGATCTTCGGCATTGATCGCGATTCCCTTTCTTTGAATGAAGCCCGCCAGCATGCGCCCGTCGCGCGAGGCGACTTTTTTGCCGCGCCATTCAAGGCCCACGCTTTTGCGGGAATCTGCGCCTGGTACAACTCGATCTTCACTTTCGAAGACGCGCAGATCCAGATGCTGTTCGGTGAGCTGGCACGGCTGCTTCGCCCCGGCGGGCTGCTGATCATTCAGACGCTTCCTCGCGAGAGGATCGCGTCCGAGCCAGAATCGCGCTTCTCGGGTGAATTGCCCGATGGATCGCACCTGACCGAGCAGGTGCGCTTCAACTCCTCGAACGGCCGCGATGAAGGGCGGCGAACCCTCACGTTGCCGAACGGCCAGGTGATGGCCGCCGACTACTTCATTCGGTATTATTTTCTGGAGGAGCTTGAGGCGATGCTCGAAGTCGTTGGTTTCCGGACAGTTTTCGTGCATGGAGGCGTTGATGGCAGCCCATTGTCGGGCATCTCGAAGGACCTGATCCTGGGAGCTCAACGTGGGTGAACGAAAGCTGCGGATCCTGGTGGCCAAGCCTGGCCTCGATGGCCACGATCGCGGAGCCAAGATCATCGCCCGCGCGCTGCGTGATGCCGGGATGGAGGTTATTTATACCGGGCTTCACCAGACGCCCGAGATGATCGTGAGCGCTGCCATTCAGGAAGACGTCGATGCGATCGGGATGTCGATTATGTCGGGCGCCCACATGACGCTTTTCCCCGCGGTGATGGATTTGCTTCGGGCACAGAAAGCCGAAGACATTGCGGTTTTTGGAGGCGGCATCATTCCGGACGACGACATCCCGAAGCTGAAAGAGCAAGGCGTCGCGGCAATCTTCACCCCAGGCAGCAGCACCCAGGACATCATTTCGTGGATCAAGCAGCACATCTCGGCCAGCGCTTAGTCGGCCGCACGCTTCCCGGCTCGGTCGACATCTACGAGGTCGGCCCACGCGATGGCTTGCAAAATGAGCTGCGCACGTTGGCGACGAACGACAAAGTTCGGCTCGCCGCCCTCGATCTTCTCGAACTTCGCCAGCGTGAAGCGGCCGCGGATCTTCGCTCCGGCAGGCACCGGTGCCGTGAAGCGCACCCTGTTCAGGCCGT
>JANOHG010000853.1:0-1026 GCA_031406375.1 Archangiaceae bacterium
GATTTCGGTGCAGGTCGAGGGGATGGTGAAGACGCTGTATTCCGAGGTGGTGCGCATCGCAGGCAAGGAGTTCAACGTTGGCAGCCCACTTCAGCTGGCGCAGGTGCTGTACGAAGAACTCAAGCTGCCGGTGCTGAAGCGAACCCGTACCGGCCCGTCGACGGATCACGAGGTACTCGAGAAGCTCGCCGAGCAGCATCCACTGCCGCAGGCGATCATCGAGTATCGCAACGTCAGCAAGCTGAAGAGCACCTACCTCGACACGTTGCCCAAGCAGATCGCCGCCGACGGCAGGATCCGCACCACGTTTCACCAGGCGGCGACGGCGACCGGGCGGCTCACGTCCTCGGATCCCAATCTGCAGAATATCCCGATTCGAACCGAGCTTGGCCGGTCGATTCGGCGCGCCTTCATCGCCGAGCCCGGCTGGATGCTGGTGTCGGCCGACTACAGTCAGATCGAGCTGCGGATTTTGGCGCACATTTCGCAGGACCCGTCGCTGATTGAGGCGTTTGCAGGTGCGATCGACGTCCATCGACGCACTGCCGCCGAGGTCTTCGGCGTCGATCCGTCAGAGGTAACCGATCTTCAGCGGCGGACGGCGAAGATGATCAACTATGGCATCGCCTACGGGCTGGCAGCGCAGGGCTTGTCGCTGCGGCTGCGCATTCCCGCCGATGAGGCGCGGTCGATCATCGCCCGCTACTTCGAACGCTTTCCGGGCATTCGCGGCTACATCGACGGGACGATCGAACACGCGCGAAAGCACGGCTACGTCGAGACCCTCTTTGGTCGTCGGCGCTATATGCCTGACATCGTCAGCAAGAACCGGAACATCGCGATGACCGCCGAACGGGCCGCGATCAACATGCCGATTCAGGGCACCGCCGCCGACCTGCTGAAGCGGGCGATGTTGAAGGTCGACGGAATGATCAACGCGCGCGGCCTGGGCGCTCGAATGCTGCTTCAGGTGCATGACGAGCTTCTCTTCGAGTGCCCCGAAAGTGAGGTCGAGGCTACGCAGGC
>JANOHG010000856.1:0-2703 GCA_031406375.1 Archangiaceae bacterium
GCGAAGAGGACAAGAATCACGACGGCAAGGTGGACGCCGACGAGACCAACCCCTTCAGAACGGATTCGGACTGTGACGGGCTATCGGACGCCGATGAGAAGAAAGGAACCTTTTTCGGTTGCGTCACCGACCCGTTGAAGAAGGACAGCGATGACGATGGTGTTGCCGATGGGGTCGAGGTCGGTTTGGCTTCGTCGATTGCCGATACCGTGTGTGGGTATGGCGCGCGCGACTTCGATGCGGATCCTTCGTCTCGAACCGATGCATGCAAACCCGACTCTGACGCTGACGGAATCGTCGACGGCGCCGAGGACACCAACCACAACGGCAAGATCGATTCGAACGAGCTGAGCCCGCTTGACTCGGGTGACGCGGTGGGCCCAGCGAGCCAGGCGTGCTCGACCACGAACCTCAAGCCGATCCTCTTTAAGACCACGGGCGGAAGCGACCTGAAGCTGGGTCTGGTGCCCTCGTATTCCGAGAGCACCACTTTGATAGACCCAGCAACCGGCGAGCGCGGCGTGATGGTGTACGACGCAACCCACAAGGCGATCGGGCTCGCATTCGTTAGCGTACCGGTGGGTGCCAACGCTGGCGATGAAGAGACCGAGGCGCGATCACGCCTGGGTGGCGTCAGCGGGGCGATCGTCCAGAGTTTCACGTCATGGGATGGCTTCGTCTCGGTGCGGGCGACCTACGATCAATCGGGCGCCGACGACCTCAAGACGCAGGCGAACAGGATCGCCAAACAGTTTCTCGGCGCGGGGATTGAAGGACTCCTGGTGGGCTCGGCAGGCGTAGGTGGACCTTTCAAAATCCAAGCAGAGTACGTACGCAGAAGCGACGCGCGCGCAGTGTTGGTGTTCGCGATCACTGCCGCCAACTCGAATCGGCGCTTCGAGTTGGACGACCTCGCAGGGGGTTCAGCGCTGGGCCAGGTCGCGGACTCTTCAGGAACTCAGTGCGAAGTCTTCACCAGCATTGCTCCCGCAGCGGTCGACTTCCTCTGGGTCGTCGACAACTCTTGTTCGATGGCTTCGTATCAAGCGGCTGTCGGCAACGCGGGCTCCGTCCTCGGTGCGAAGCTCAGCCAGGCGGGGTTGAACTGGCGCGTAGGAGGCCTGACCACCAGCTATTACACAGCCGGCGCATCGACCGACTATCGGCCATTCACCCAACAGCTTTCGCTGATGGAACAGTGGTTTACCCAAAACAGCCCGAGCTGGTTTGGCATTGGTGGTACCGGCGCTGAGGCGTCGCTGTCGTCGGCTCAGCGGTACCTTCAGTCGGCGCTGTTGCCCAAGACCACCGATTTGGCGGTCAACAAAGTCCGGGTCGGCGCAGACTTGCACCTCATTCTTCTTTGCGATGCCGACGATCAATCGCCCTTCGCGATTTCGAGTCTGAACGCGCTGTTTGCGAACTACGACGGGGCCAACGCCGAGGCGGTGGTGCACGGCATCGTTTGCCCTCAAGGGCAACTGTGCGGAGAGACCCAATCGATCCCTCGACGAAACCTCAGCGTGATTTCCAGCTCAGGAGGTGTGCTCGGAGACATCAATGTGGCTCAATCAGGCAGCGCGCAGTTGGCCAGCACGCTCGAAGCGATCATGCACGCGGCGATTTCTCGCACCGGTCACCGGTTGCTTCGACCGCCGATCGCGCCAACGGTGAAGGTCGCGATCGAACCTCAAGGGACCATCGGGGTATGCAACACCGCCGACGTGCCACGCGATCGCCTCAATGGCTTCGACTTCGACTCGGCCAGCCGTCGTCTCGTATTTTTTGGGAGTTGCCGACCCAGCGGCGCGGGGAAGAAGGTGGCCGTGTCGTACCGGTTCTGGAATCGATGACATTGTGACAGCAGGTCTTGGGTGGGTTGGACAAAGTGTCGCAAGCCCGAACCGCCCCGACGCACAAGCGACGGCGAATGCGATGGTTGTAGGGCGGGTCGAGGGCACGTGATTTGTACGGCTCTGGCCAATGTCGCTCGAACAATTCGTGGCACTCGCTCGCGATGCAGGCGCATCGGATCTTCACCTCGAAGGAGGCATGCCTGCTGCGTTGCGCGTCCGGGGCGAGTTGAACTTCGGTGGCGAGCCAGTGCCTTCGGCGCAGCTGACCCAGATTGCGCGTGAGGTGATTGGCGAAGCCTGGCCCGAGTTTCTGCAGCGGCGGTCGTACGACCTGGCCCGCGTCGTCTGCGGCGTTCGCTGTCGAATCAACGTGCTGCAGACCAGCCGGGGCGTTGGCCTCGTCGTTCGGCTGCTTTCCGGATTCCAGGCGACGCTGAAGAAGCTCAACCTGCATCCGTCGCTGCGCAAGGTGATTGAGAGCCGGCACGGCTTGATTGTCGTCAGCGGCCCAACGGGCTCGGGCAAGTCGACCACGCTCGCCGCGCTGATTCAGGAGATCAACCTTTCGGCCGCCCGGCACATCGTCACCATCGAGAACCCAACTGAATACGTCTTGACCCCACGCCAGTCGCTGATTCGTCAGCGCGAAGTCGGCCGTCACACCCCGTCGTTCGCGCAGGCGCTGCTCGATTCGCTGCGCGAGGATCCCGACGTGCTGATGGTTGGAGAGATGCGCGAGCCCGAGACGATGCGTCTGACGCTCAACGCCGCCGAGACTGGGCATCTGGTGCTGACGACAGTGCACTCGTCGAGCTGCGCCGAAGCGCTGCAGCGAATTGTCGCTGCC
>JANOHG010000866.1:0-2582 GCA_031406375.1 Archangiaceae bacterium
AAAGGCCACCTTGCGATTGGGCTCGACGTCGGCGTCGCGACGCAAGTGGGCCCGCTCGAGGCCTTGGTGGTTGATGACCTGAAGAAGCTCGTTGGCGACTGTGACGTGGTGATCGATTTCACCAGCCCAGAAGCGAGCGTCGAGCACGCCAAGGTTTGCGCCGATGCAAAGGTCGCGTTGGTCATTGGCAGCACGGGCTTTAGTTCCGAAGCGCGGGCCGAGATCGCGAGTGCGTCGCTGCGCATTCCGGTGGTGATGTCTCCCAATATGTCGGTCGGGGTGAACCTGATGATTGAAGTCGCCGCCCAGATGGCGGCACGGCTGGGGGCTGGTTTCGAGGTCGACATTCTCGAGGCGCACCACCGCCTGAAGAAAGACAGCCCTTCGGGGACTGCGCTTCGACTGGCAGACGAAATCGCGCGAGCAACCGGGCGGTCGGCTCACGACTTCAAGCAGGCGCGGGTCGGAGTGGTCGGTGAGAGGCCACGCAGCGAAATCGGAATCCAAGCGCTGCGGGGCGGCGACGTCGTCGGCGAGCACACCGTCTACTTTTTTGGCGATGGCGAACGACTCGAGCTGACTCACCGGGCAACCAGCCGCGATCAATTCGCGGGTGGAGCCGTGCGCGCTGCCCAGTGGGCAGTTGGCAAGCCCGCCGGCCTTTACGGAATGGGCGACGTGCTGCGCGGTGAGAACAGACCATGACCCGATATGTGCGAGTCGAGACGCTGGCGGGAGCGCGGTACTGCGAAGTGGATGGCCAGCTGTTGTGGGTGCTCGATGGCGCCCCGTGGTGGTCGGGCGCACGCCGCACCGAAGAGAGCTTTCCGCTGAAAGGCTCAAAGCTTCTGGCGCCATCGGACGCCTCGAAGGTCGTTTGCGTCGGGCAGAACTATCGCAAGCATGCGGCCGAGATGGGAAAGCCGATTCCGGAAGAGCCGCTGATTTTCATCAAGCCCCCCAGCGCGCTGAATGGCACAGGGCAGCCGATTGTCTTGCCTCCTGCGAGTCACGAAGTTCACTACGAAGCAGAGCTCGCGCTGGTGATTGGCGAACGGCTCAGTCGCGTCGGCGAGCCAGAAGCGGCGAAGGCCATCTTTGCGGTCAGCTGCTTCAATGATGTGACTGCGCGCGACATTCAGAAGCGCGAGACGCAGCACACCCGGGCGAAGAGCTACGACACCTTCGCGTGCTGCGGCCCGTGGATGGTGCGGGGCCTTTCGCCCAATGATCTTCAGGTGCAAGCGCGGGTGAACGGGCAAACCCGACAGGATGGTCGCACCAGCGACATGATTTTCACCCCCGCCCGGCTGGTTTCCTTCATCTCGCACGTGATGACGCTGATGCCCGGAGACTTGATTTCGACGGGAACTCCTGCCGGCGTTGGGGCGCTGAACGCAGGCGACACGGTCGAAATCGAGATTGAAGGAATTGGGATTCTCAGCAACCCGGTAACGCGATGAGCATCTACGTCGCGCTTGGCAGCAACCTGGGCGATCGCGCCGCAATGCTGAAGGCCGCCCAAACGCAAATCGCCCAGCTGCCGGGCGTGAAAGTGCTGCGCAGCTCGACCGTGCATCATTCGCCCGCGCTGCTTGCGCCGGGCGATGCGACGCCGCAGCCTGACTACCTCAACTCGGTGCTCGAGTTGACGTCCGAGCTGCCGGCTCTAGAGTTGCTGGCGGCGCTCAAAGGCATCGAACGCAAGATGGGCCGAGAGCCTGCTGGGCGTTGGGCGCCTCGCCTCATCGACCTCGACCTCTTGCTGTTCGGCGAGGTGGTGCTCAACCAGCCCGGCTTCGTTCTGCCTCACCCCGGGATGCTGACCCGTAGATTCGTGTTGGCACCGCTGGCTGAGCTGGCTCCCCATCTGAAGCACCCGGTGGTTGGCGAGACGATTTCGGCCCTGCTCGCGGCAGCGCCTTTGGACCGGTAGCTGCCCTACGGCGCGATCGGCAGGGTGAAGGCGATCTGGAGGGGCGTGGCCCCCTGCTCGGCGGTGATGCTGGCGGCGAACTCGACCACCCGCCAACCCTGCTTGTGTCCTTGCCCACCGTCGCCCGGCTGCGCGCGCGGTCGCCCATGCCCGCCATCAGGAAGACCTGGGCGGCCTGCTCGAACATCAGGATCACGTCGTCGTCGCCGGTGCCGGCCGGGACCTCGCCGGCCAGCCGCGTGATGTGCTCGATGCGCCGGCGCCCGCACCGCGGAAGCTGTTTGAGCATCAGCGCCGGTGCTTCAGGAGGGAACGAAACTCTCCAGCACGGTCGGTATCGAGGATCGCGTCGAACTCCACGAGTGTGTGTTCGATTTCGTCGGCGAAGAAGGGGGCACCGGTCGCAAGCAGCGCTTCGACGTCACGGAAATCCTGCGGCCTCCCGGCGACGAGCTTGTAAATGAGCAACGCGGTGAGCGATGGGACCAGGATTGTCACGCCTTGAAAGTCGACCCGTTCAGCTGCTTCGGCCGCCGCGAGTTCGAACGGCTGCTGAGCGAGACTGACGTCGACCGGAACACCTGTAGGTCGGTGATGCAGCAACAGCACCAGGTTGTCTCGGGCGAAGGCGACTGCGCCCGAAATG
>JANOHG010000952.1:0-1585 GCA_031406375.1 Archangiaceae bacterium
CGGGCACGAACTTGCTGCCGGGATAGTTCTTGATCAGCTCCTCGTAACGCTTGACCGCGAGCTCCTTCTTGCCAATCTCGTACTGGTTGTAGCCAAGCGAGAAGAGCACTTCGTCCTTGCGATCATACGCCGGGTACTCGCGAAGAATCGTCTCGTACAACCGCATCGTCTCTGAACGATAAAGCTCTGACTCACGGTGATCCGCCTTGGCGTCGGCGACCTTTTCCCCTTTGTTGCGCGCGGCGTCGACCTTCGTTTCCTCCTCTTGGAACTTCCGCATTTCCTTCACGTAGAGGAACTTGGATTTTTCCCAGTAGAACTCAGACAACTGGAACAGCAGTTCGGCCTTCTGGGGCGACCCCTCTTCGATCTTCGGAATGATGCGCTTGAGCGAATCAATCGCCTCTTCGCGCTTCTTGTCGGCGATCGCGTCCTTCTCAGCGTCCTCGAGCTTGGGAAGCGAGTCCTTCAGCGCGGCTGGGCCACGTCGTTCTTTTTTGCGCTCCTCTGCCTTCTTGTCGGCGGCAGAGACAGGCGCCGCCTTGTCGGCCTTCTTGGCGTCTTTCTTTTTGGCTTGAGCAAACGCGTTACCCACCAGCAACACGCCGAGCACTACGGGAAGGATCCACACCTTCATTTGATCGAACTCCTGGACTTAGAAAAAGCGCGCGGAACCTACAACACAGGTCGGCGCGAAGAAAAGGCTGGGTGCTTCTCAGCTGCGAGGTGTCGTGGGCGCTTCTGCGCAGATCGAAAACTGCCCACCGTCGCCTGACAAAAACAAGCAACCCCGGCCAATTCTATCGACCCGGGCAGCCTCATATCCGATGCGATCATTGACGCGCACCAACACCACCTCTCCGTACTCACCTTCAACCACAGCCAGCTCTCTACGGGTTTCGACGACCTGCAGCTTGTTCACCGGAGTCGAAGCAAATTCGTGGTGTTCCACAGACCGGACGACGGGAACCGAACCGTTCGCCACACCCAGACCGGCAGACAGAGCGCAGGCGAGGGCCCGATTCACTCCTTGCTCCCGGGGCAGCCGCGCTTGAGCGTGTACTGGTAGTACCCGATCTCATCGCGCCAAAACTCGCCTTGGAACTTCCAATAGTTCCAGTTCTCGGCAGGCATCTTCGGGCGGTACAACGTCTGCGCCCGAAGTGCCCGCGACTGATCCACGCCTGCCTCGGCAAGTTCCTTTTCCGCCTTCGACGTCTCGAACCGAATGATTTCCGCCTGGTCGGCGTAGCCCTTCACGTTGCGAAAGGCCTCTGACAGACGGTTTTTCGCGAACTGGCCGGCAACCTGCTCGAGCACCCCCCGGTTTTGATCAAGGTACGTCACCAACTCGTTCGACAGCTTGGCCGCGCGCCAGCTCTGATTGTCTTCAATCGACCGCTTTTCCGCGTCGATCTGCTTGAGCATCGTGAACACGCCGAGCATCCGCTCGTTTGATCGCACCCAGTTGAGGATCGGCGTTGGCACTCTGTCGCTCTTCGTGTCCACCAGCTTGAAGAACATCGCCGGGTCCGAATCGGTGCCCTCGACGATCGGCTTGAGCTTCTCGGCCATCGGCGCGTAG
>JANOHG010000971.1:0-6809 GCA_031406375.1 Archangiaceae bacterium
CCGGCCTCGCCGACGACATCGGCGAGTGGGTGACGAAGGGTAAGCTCACCGACCTTCCTGGAATCGGCGACAGCATGGCGGCCAAGATCACCGAACTGGTCACCACCGGGAAGATCGCCGCGCTGGAAGAGCTGCGGGCCGAGTTTCCTCCCAAAGTGCTCGAGCTGTTGCAAGTGTCGGATCTGGGCCCGAAGAAAGCGAAGATCCTCTACGATCTGCTGCAGGTCGGCAGCATCGATCAGCTCGAGGCCGCTTGTAAGGATCAGCGGGTGCGAGGTCTCAAGGGCTTCGGCCAGAAGACCGAAGAGAAGCTGCTCGCGGCGATCGCGGTCGCGCGCAGGACGACCACCGGGTCGCGGCGCCGACTCTCACAGGTGTTGCCCAAGGCACAGAAGCTGCTCGAGTTCATCAAGACGGCGCCAGGGGTGATCCGGGCGTCATTGGGTGGCAGCGTGCGGCGGATGCGCGAGACCGTTGCCGACATCGACTTAATCGTGTCTGCGGCGGATCCGTCGCCCATCTTCAAGCAGCTCACCACCCTGCCGGACGTCGCGCAGGTCATCGGCCAAGGCGAGAGCAAGGCGTCGGTGCGGTTGTACGACGCGGATGGCGATCTGCAGGTCGATCTTCGGGTGTTGCCCGACGAGGATTTCGCCACTGCGTTGCACCACTTCAGTGGGTCGAAGGCACATCACATTCGGCTGCGCAGCCTGGCTCACGATCGAGGCCTGAAGATCTCGGAGTGGGGCGTTCATCGCGGTGAAGAGAAGCTGAAGATCACCACCGAAGACGACATCTACGCGTTGCTCGACATGCAATCGGTACCCCCCGAATTGCGCGAGGACTGGGGCGAAATCGAAGCGGCGCTCGAGCACCGAATTCCTCAAGATCTGGTCACCCAGACCGACATCGTCGGCAACGTGCATTCGCACACCACCTGGAGCGACGGCCGAAACTCGCTCGAAGAAATGGCGCTGACTGCAAAAGCGATGGGGTTGAAGTACCTCACCGTCACCGAGCATTCGCAGACCGCAGGGTACGCGGGTGGGCTGAAGCAAGACGACTTGAAGCGCCAGTGGGACGAGATCGACGCCGTCAACGCGAAGGTTCGCGGGTTTACGCTGCTCAAAGGAGTCGAGAGCGACATCCTCGAAGACGGGCGGCTCGACTACCCAGACGCGTTTCTCGAAAAGCTCGACGTGGTGATCTGCTCGATTCACCAACGCCATTCGCAAAACGAGGAGCAAATGACGAAGCGGATGCTGGCAGCGTTCGACAACCCGTTCTTCATGATCTGGGGACACCCGACGGGTCGACTGCTGCTGAAGCGCGAGCCGGCCGCGATGCGAATGGAGCAAATACTCGACAGGGCCGCCGAACGTGGAATCACCATCGAGGTCAACGGCGCGCCCGAACGTCTCGATCTTTCCGCCGAGCACGTACGTCTGGCGCTCCAACGAAAGTTGAAGCTGGTGGTGAGCACTGACGCTCATTCGATTTCAGAGCTGCATGACAACTTGCCGTATGCCGTCGGCACCGCGCGCAAAGGGTGGGCACGAAAAGGCGACATTCTCAATGCCCGGTCTCTGAGTGACTTCCAGGCTGCGCTGCGCTCGCACTAGTCCGACAGCCCGGAAGTCCGTGCGGAGATCGGCGGCCCAGCCACGCACGGACATCCAGACTGTGGTACCAGGCTTTCCGCAAGCAAATGCTGCTGTTCGAATGCCGAGCGCGACCTAAGCTCGCGCAGCTCGATGACTTGCCCACTCTGCGGGCGGGACCACGCTGCTGACGCGTCCTGCTCAACCATAATTCGCGAAGCATCAGGAACGCGCGAGATGCTCCCGTGGGGCGAGTCGCCACCAACATCCACCCCTGCCGCAGCGGTGGTTGATCCGATGATTGGGATGGCGATCGGTTCGTTCCAAGTGGTGAAGGTGCTTGGCCGAGGAGGTATGGGTACCGTTTACCTTGGCGAGCAAACGGTGATTGGCAGCAAGGTGGCGATCAAGATCCTGCACGATCACCTCGCGAGCAACCCGAGCCTCGTGGCGCGTTTCTACGCCGAGGCGCGGGCGGTCAATCTGATCGGACACGAGAACATCGTCAACATCTTCGACATGAACGTGATCGCGCCCAATCGGTATTACCTGATCATGGAATTCCTCGAGGGGCGAGCGCTGAATGCGCTCGCCCGCGGGCCGGTGGCTCCAGAAATCGTCGTGCCGATCCTCACCCAGGTCTGCGATGCGCTCGAGGCAGCGCACACCCATGGCGTGGTGCACCGCGATCTGAAGCCTGAGAACATTTTCCTGATCAAACGGGGTCGAAACGAGAACTTCGCCAAGATCCTCGACTTCGGCATCGCCAAGCTCTTCGCCACCGATGTCCCAACCGAAGAAACCGCCGCGGGAATGATCGTCGGCACGCCTGAATACATGGCTCCCGAGCAATGCACAGGTGAGAAGATCGACGGCAGAGTCGATCTCTATGCGTTGGGAGTCATTGCCTACCAGCTCACCACGGGCAAGCTTCCCTTCTCTGGCGGCGGGCTGACCGGACTGTTGATCGCACATCAAACGAAGATCGCGGTTCCGCCCCACGAGGTGAACCCCAATATCTCGCTCGAGCTGTCGGCGGTGATCATGCGCTCTTTGGCGAAACGGCCCGACGATCGGTACCAGACCGCCGAAAAGTTCGCGGCGGCGCTCGAGTTCGCAGTGCCACCGGCCGCGCCTGGCGGCCGGACGGCAATAAGGGGCGTCAGCGTTCCACCTCAAGCCGCTGTCGTTGCTGCTGCCCCAGTTCCGAAGGTTGCGCTCAACGTCGCCTCGAAAGCAGGCGAGACCCCACTCGTTCCTTCAAGGGTGTCGACCCCGCTGCCGGTGCATGCGCGACACACCGCAACCTTCGATGCGAAGGTGACCACGCTTGATGGCAAGTCGTTGGGCACGCTGAAGTGCCAGGACATCTCGAAGGGGGGCTGTTTTCTGTGCACCGCTGGGGTGGCGCCAGCGCTCTTCGTTCGACTGAAGGTCATCTTTCCGGTCGCTGGCAACTTGGAATGCATTGGCGAAGTCATTCGTCACGTCACCAAAGATCAGGCCGACGCCTGGGGAATGTTGCCTGGCTTTGGAGTTCAGTTCGCGACGCTGACCGCCATGCAGAAGGAAGCGCTGGGGCGTGTCGTTCAGGGGTTGCCGGCTGCAACGGTGGCGGATCCGCCAAAGTCTGACAAGAATGACCCCACCGCGGACGCGGTGTTGGTGCAGTTTCGCAAGCGAATCAACGGAGATCACTATGTGGTCCTCGCGCTCGCGAACGACGCAGAACTTTCAGAAGTTCGCGCGCGCGGGCGCGAGGTGGTGCGCGAATTCGAAGGGCTGCGCGCGCGAGCGTTGTCGACCGAGCAGAAGGCGCAGCTCGAGACCGCGCTTGCAAGGATTCACACCGCTGTCGCTGAGCTGGGCAGCGCGCAAGCGAGGCTGCCGTTCGACGCGCACCGGGGCAACTTCAAAGGGGTCGCCCGCTGCATCGCTGCGGGGCTCACCGTGACCTTGATCGACGCGGTGCGCGCCAACTTCTTGAGTTCACATCCCGGAGTGGACGCGAAGGCGCAGCTGAAGTTTCTGGGTGGAAACGCCTACGAAACGAACAACGATCCAGTACGCGCCATCGAGCATTATGAAGACGCGCTGATGCTCGACCCTTTGAACTTGAGGTATCAACAGAGGTATTGGGCGTTGAAACGTCGAGGCCATCAGACATCGTGAAGAGCTACTTGCTGTCATCACTCGCCTTTCGATTCGGATCCGCCGAGGCAGGGTCGTTCGCCCGCACCTTTCCCCACGACTGGCTCCTATGGGAACCGGGCGCATGGAGAGCCCCCGCGAGCACCACCCACCTGCTGACGCCCGCTTCGACCCCCGCTCCAAGCAAAGCCGGCGAAGCGCTCGCGCTACTCTCGAGCCGCGCCTTGATGGCGCCCCCTTGAAGCTCGGCCGCGGTGCCGAGTGCGACGCGATCATCAACGATGGCACGCTGTCGCAGGTGCACCTGGTGTTCATGCGCAACACCGATGCCAGCTGGACAGTGCGCGACGCCAACAGCCGAAATGGGAGCAAGCTCGACGCCGTCAAGCTCGAGCCGGGCAAGCCCGAGACGCTCACCAACGGCTCGCGGCTGGTCGCTGCGCAGGTGGCGTTCACGTTCTACAACTCTGCGGGGATGCTCACGCGCCTCAAAGGGCTGTGAGGCAAAGGTGGTTGATCCCGCCCGACTCGAGGAAGCGCCGCGGTGGCTACCACGCAGTGCCGTCGCCGAGGCACTGACGCTTTGGGCGGTGTGCTTCCTGGCGATCATTGTCACCCACCTGCTGCTGCCGCCGTACGCGAAGCTGGTGGCCACCGCCGGATTTCTGTACCTGCCGCTGTGGGCGATGCGCCGACGCGCCGAAGACTACCGGGACTATGGAGTGTCGCTGCGGGCATGGAAGCAAGACTTGAAGCTGTTCGCGTTACTCTTCGGCCTCATCTTGCCGCTGTTCACCATTGGGTACGTCGGCTTCTCTGAGTTGCTCGTGCGCTTGCCACCGCAGCTGGCAAAGTTGTTGGCTCCTTACCTCACCAGTCCTCAGTTTCATCCGCGCCTGCCGGATCGCTTCCCTGAGTGGGTGGTTGATCAGCTGTTCGTGGTTGCGCTCCCCGAAGAGTTCTTTTACCGCGGCTACATCCAGACCCGGTTGCGCGATGCGTGGCCTGAAGGTCGAACGTTCTTCGGAGCGCGCCTCGGAAAGGCGTTCTGGGTCACCGCGCTGTTGTTCGCACTTGGCCACCTGGCGATTTTCCAGGTGTGGCGACTGGGCGTCTTCTTCCCTGCACTGCTCTTTGGCTGGATGCGAGAAAAGACGGGCAGCGTGGTTGGAGCGGCGGTGTTGCACGCCTGCTGCAACCTGCTCGTGCTCGTACTCGAAGCAAGTTTCTACTGAAAAGCCCTGCTCAATCGCGCAGAACTTGAATCGACAGCTTGCGGTCAATCGCCAACGCCTGGCCATCTTCGACCTCGAGCCAGCCACTGTTCGTCGGCCGGGTCGCCACCACCACCGAACGACGACGGCGGTGATCGCGAACCAGCGGTTCGGAGTCTTTGCCATCTGAGGTGAGTTGACAGCGCTCGCACACCGCATCGCCTTCGAGCAGCTTGTAGTGAATCGGTTCGGTACCCAGCCGCGCGGCGACGAGGATCCGGCCGTTGGTCGCCGCGAGGCTGAGCGTCGATTTACTGGGTCCCCCTACCTCGGCCGAGATCAGCGCGACGGCGCGCGCGGCCTTGAGCAGCAGCTGTGCCGCCAGAGCAGCGGGCAAGTTCGGATCTTCCATGCGCCCCAGCTCGCGCAGTTGGGCGAGGTAGAGCGCGAAAATCGCCTCGCTCACCGTCGTGCCGCGAATCGCTCGAAGCAGAAAATCAGGCAGTGTCTTCAGGACGCGTTCGCGAACCCGGTCGGCCAGATCAACCTCGCCCGCGTGCGCAAACAGCCACTGCCGCAACCGAAACGGTTGGGTGTTTTCTTCAAGCGGCGTGGCAGACGTCGGCGGCTGAGCGTGAAACAGCACCACCTCGGTCTCGGGCGCCGCCCAAAGATCGGTGCGGGGAACTCCTGCGCCGTACCGCTTGAGCAGCACCACCGAGTCTTCGTAGGCGCCGACGCCCACCACGTCTCCAGGCCCGCCCAACGAGAATTGTTCACGCACCCGATGCAGCTCGCATCGAACGAGAAAGGGATCTGAAGTAAAAAGCGCAGCAAGCGAAGGCACGTGTCACCTGTAATGATGCAGCCTATTTCCATCAACAGGCCAGTCGGTCGGCCCTTCCCTGTCGTAACTCTATAGAACGGCTGAAGAGGCGGTTAGGATCTCACCATGGCGGATGACATTGCAGTTGGCATCGACCTCGGCACCTCCTACTCGTGTGTGTCTGTGGTCATTGACGGTAAGCCACAGGTTATCCCGAATGAGTGGGGCGAGTTCACGCACGCCTCGGTTGTTTCCTTTCTGGAGGACGGCTCGGTACTGGTGGGCAACGCCGCAAAAAAGAACATCATCACCAATGCCGACAACACCGTCTATTCGGCCAAGCGGCTGATCGGCCGTTTCTTCTTCAGCGACGAAGTGAAGAAGGCGCAGGCGGTGATGCCGTACAAGATCATCGAAGGGCCGAATAACGCAGTGCGCATCCAGGTGCGCGACCGTGCCTTCTCGCTGCCCGAAATCTCAGCGCTGGTCCTGAAGGAAATGAAGGCGATCGCCGAGGGCCACCTGGGCCGAGAGATCACCAAGGCGGTGGTCACGGTGCCTGCCTACTTCAACGACAATCAGCGACAGGCGACCAAAGACGCGGGGAAAATCGCGGGCCTCGATGTCCTGCGCATCCTCAACGAGCCGACCGCGGCCGCGCTCGCGTTCGGCTTCGGCCAGAACATCAACCAACGCGTCGTCGTCTATGACCTTGGCGGTGGGACGTTCGACGTCTCAATTCTAGAGATTGGAAAGGACGTCTTCGAAGTCCTTTCGACCGCGGGGGACACCTACCTGGGCGGCGACGACTTCGACGATCGGATCATGACGTGGCTCGCGGAAGACTTCCTTGGGCGAACGAGGCTCGATCTTCGCCAGAACAAGTACTGTCTGCAGATGCTCAAAGAAGCATCCGAGCGCGCGAAGATTGACGTCGGACTCAACGGTGTGGCAACCATTCACTGCGCGGGCATCTGCCAGGATGCCGACGGCAAGGTGCTCGATTTGGTGCAAACG
>JANOHG010000976.1:0-4859 GCA_031406375.1 Archangiaceae bacterium
GCGTGCGGGATGCGCTGGTGCACTTGATGCGAAACGCCGTCGATCACGGACTTGAAGAAGCGGGGTACCGGCAGACGCTGGGCAAGAGCGAAGTGGGCAAGATTCAGATCCGCGCGCGTGCCGACGGCGACATGCTTCACATCGAAGTCGAAGACGACGGTCGGGGCATGGATCCCGAACACCTGCGGCAAGTGGCGGTGGCGCGGAAGCTGCTGACGGTCGCTCAGGCGAACGCGCTCACCGAGCGCGAAGCAATCGAGCTCATCTTTCGCTCTGGCTTCTCGACCCGGGAAGAAGTCAGCGAGCTTTCGGGCCGTGGCGTCGGAATGGACGTCGTCAAGAGCAAGGTCGAAGCACTCAGCGGGTCGGTGTCCGTACAAAGCCGAGTTGGGCGCGGCACCACGATTGGCCTGCGGTTGCCTCAGTCGCTGGCGTTGATGCGGGTGTTGCTGGTTCGACTGGGTGACGACGTCTACGGAATTCCGGCCGCAGAGGTCGAGGCAGTCGCCCGTTTCAAGCCCGATGATCGAATGGAAGTCTTCGGCACCGTCGCGGTGATGCACCGGGGTCGGCCAACCGCCCTGGTAGCGCTGGGGCCGCTGCTCGCGCTCAACGGAGGGCCGCGCTTCGACCGGCCGCCAGCGGTGGTGGTGCGCCATGGCGAAGAGCGGGCTGCGCTCGTCGTTGACGGGCTGATTGATGAGCGCGAGGTGGCGGTGAAGCCGTGTGGAGGCGAATTCCTCAAAGGCGCCCCCTTCATCGCTGGCACCGCCGCGCTCGAAGACGGACGAATCGCGGTGCTGCTGCACGTGCCGGACATCATGGGTGAGGTGCGGCGCATGTCGCGTCCGGTGACCGAGCCGACGACTTCGAAGCGCCTGCGGGTGTTGCTGGTCGACGACTCGCCCATCGCACGCGCCACCGAAAGTGCGCTGGTGAAGGCGCTGGGCCATTCGGTCGAGGAGGCGCAGGATGGCGAAGATGGCTGGGCGCGGATTCAGAAGGCACCGTTCGATCTGGTGCTGACCGATGTGCAGATGCCACGCCTCGACGGGTTTGCGTTTACCCGCCGGCTGAAGAAACACCCCGAGCTGGCTAAAATCCCAGTGATTATTCTCAGTTCGCTGGCTTCACCTGAGGACAAGCGTCGAGGCCTCGATGCGGGCGCCGACGCGTACTTGATCAAAGGTGAGCTGGGGGTCGAGTCGCTGGCTTTGACGATCGATCGGTTGGTCTGACCTATGTCCGGCACTTGCCGCGTCCAGATTGTCGAACGGGGCAGTGGCCTCTCGAAGTTGTTGCAGCCGCTGTTTTCGGAACGAATTGTCGAGGCCGGCCGTTCGGTCGATTACTCGGCGGCGGTCGAGACGGTGTCGCGCCTTTGCCCTTCGTTGGTGCTGCTCGATCTCAACGGCAGCCCGCGCGAGGCCTTGGTTTGCCTGGAGGCGTTGATGGGGCAGTGCCCGACCCCGGTGCTGTTGCTGACGGGGCCGAACACCCGCCAGGACGCGATCCGCGGGCTCGCTGCGGGAGCGCTCGAGATCGTCGAACGGCCGACGGTGTGGACCCTAGACTTCTTCAGCAGGCTGAGCGCGCAGGTGCTGTTGCTTTCGAAGGTAAGCGTGATGCGGCACGTCAAGGGTCGAAAACGTGATGCTCCATTCGCGAGGGCGCCGTTTCCTCTCGTCGCGATTGCCTCATCATTAGGAGGCCCCAAGGCGCTTGCGAAGGTATTGGGGGATCTGCCGAACCCATTCGGTGCGGCGGTGGTGATCTGCCAACACATCACTTCGGGGTTCGCCGGTGACCTGGCGCGCTGGCTCGCCAGCGAGACGAAGCACGACGTGGTGACGGTTAATCAGGCAATGCCGCTTTCGGCCGGCCGCATCTTTGTCGCGGGCTCTGACGCGCACCTGGTGGTGGCGATCGACTACACGCTGGCGGTCGACCCCAGTGCTGCCGTGGGCGGGTTTCGTCCGTCGTGCGACGTCTTGCTGCGGTCTGCCGCGACGGGATTTCGCGAGCGCGCGATTGGCGTGGTGCTGACCGGGATGGGGCGCGACGGTGCCCGGGGCCTGAAGGAGATTCGCGCTCGGGGGGGCCACACGATCGCGCAAGACGAGCAGTCGAGCGTAGTGTTCGGGATGCCTGGCGAGGCGATTGCTTTGGGAGCGGCTGAGAAGATCCTCCCGTTGGATCAGATCGCCATCCAGATTGGACGGTGGGTATGAGTGACGACATCGACCGGCCGGCGCTGCAACAGCTTGCCGCGCTCTTGCTTGATCGCGTCGGACTGAAGATTACACCCGATGGCTACTATGGGCTGCGGCTTGCGCTGAAGGCGCGAATGCCTTCACTCGGGCTCACCGATGCATCCGAGTATGTACGTCGGCTTCGACCGGTGACGGGGGAAGCAGAGCTGCGATCGCTGCTGCCGCTGGTCACGGTCGGGAAGACCGAGTTTTTCCGTGACACGCGACAGTTCAGAGCGATCGAAGAGACGTTGATTCCGCAATACTTGTCAAAGGCGCGCCAAGAAGGCCGCAAGCTGCGGATCTGGTCTGCCGGGTGTGCCACCGGCGAAGAACCCTACAGCCTGGGGATTGTTGCTCTCGAAAGCCGCGCTCGACCCGCAGACGTGGACGTGTGGGCCACCGACCTCAACCCGGCCGCCGTCGAGAAGGCCTCGCTGGGCTGCTTCCCGACACGTCGACTGGTCGGGGTCAGTGAAGATCGGCTGATGAAGTACTTCACCCCGATTGAGAGCGGCTACCAGGTCGTACCGATCTTGAAGACATTCATTCGATTCGAGAGCCACAACCTCGCCGCGCCGCTGTTTCCGACAATCGCTGCCGGGTCCTTGGATCTGATCCTCTGTCGAAACGTAATCATCTATTTCGATCAGCCCACGATTCGAAGCCTGATGGACAGGTTCTTCGAGGCACTGCGGCCGGGCGCAGTGTTGCTGCTTGGGTATTCAGAGAGCCTCTTTCGGATGGCGACCCGTTTCGAGATGTTCGAGGTCAATGGAACCTTCGCCTACCGCCGCCCGATTCCCGGTGTGGTCGTCGTACCTCCGCGTGGTTCCGCTCCTCGTCCTTCGAGCCCGATTCCTCCGCCCGCGCCCAGCCGACCGTCAGGTCAGCATCCGATCGTGCCTGCCAGCGCACCCAGCGCACCCAGCGCACCCCGCCCAGCGCCTGCGAGTCCGCCAATTCCGATTCCGGAATCCCGAGCCTCGCGCCCCACCGTACCTGTGCTGTCGGAAGCGCACCGCAGCCCTGTCGAACGCCTCGACAAGGTGATCGCGCTGATCGAGAAGGGCGACTTCAGCCAAGCGCTGTTGGGCGCTCGGCGTCTGGCGGACGATCAGCCAGAGGATCTCGCGGCGTTGCTCACCTTGGGCAACATCCACGCGTTGATGGGAAACGTGGACGAAGCGCGTGATCTGTTCGAGCTCACATTGACGAAGGAACCGCTGTGCGTCGAGGCCCGCGTCTACCTCGCGGTGGCCGCGATTCAGTCGCAGCAATATGACACTGCCCGAATCGAGCTGACCCGCGCGCTGTTCCTCGAGCCCACGCTGGCGCTCGCCAACTACCTGATGGCCCAAGTGCAAGAACAGCGGGGCGACTTCGAAGCGGCCCGGCGCGCGTACAAGAATGCAATTGCGCTTCGCAAAGGGTCGCCCCATGCGCTGTTGGGGCACTTCCCCGAGATGCCCACCACCAATGAGGCGGTCGCCCAGGCCGCTGCGTACCGCCTGGCTGCGCTGTCGGAAGCTTGAGAAGAGTTGCGGCTTCGAGCGCGCCGCTGTTATAGGCGAAAGTCCCGCCAGTCCTGCTGGACTACCTCGGCAGTAAGGCGGCACAAGGAAGCAACCATGAGAGCCGACATTCACCCCGTGTACCCACCGTCGCGAATCACCTGTGCCTGCGGAAACATCATCGAGACGCGGTCAACCCGCGGCAGTTTCCACACTGAAATCTGCTCGAATTGCCATCCATTCTTCACTGGCAAGTTCAAGCTGATGGATACGGCTGGCCAGGTTGAGCGCTTCCGCAAGAAGTACGCGGCGAAGACACCAGCGGCTCCCAAGCCCTGAGTCGGCGTCATCCCCTCGGTTTCTCACGATTGATTGACGGTGTTTGGCCTGCGTCGCGTTCGAAGCCTCACGGCTCTTTTTGGTGCGCGCAGGCCTGCCGGCGCCAGAGAGCGCCGGTTGCGATCGAGAAGCCAAGAACTGGAAAAGCGCGATCGTTCACTTACCGTAGCGGTGCGTCGCCGATTTCACGGCGGGCGCAGCACGGAGCCAATTCACATGCCGTTGTCCGCCAATCCGCTTCTTCGCGGAGCGTCGCAGTTGTCTTCGAACGTTCACGCGCGAGGCCGAGACTTCGTTTTGTACCAGGGCGATTCGATCGCGTTGATGAACGCGTTCGACCCCGAGACGTTTGATCTGATCTTCGCCGACCCTCCGTATTTTCTTTCGAACGGAGGGTTCACCTGTCAATCCGGGAAGCGGGTACCTGTCGCGAAGGGCAACTGGGATGCTTCTGGGGGCGTCGAAGAGGATCACCGCTTTACGACCGAATGGTTGGCCGCATGCAAGCGGGTGCTGAAGCCGTCGGGGACAATCTGGGTTTCCGGAACTCAGCATGTGATCTTCAACGCTGGCTTTGCGATGCAGCAGCTGGGCTTCAAGCTTCTCAACACCATCACCTGGTTCAAGCCCAACGCCAGCCCAAACCTGTCGTGCCGCTACTTCACGCACTCGACCGAAATCCTGATTTGGGCGTCGCCGGCATCGAAGGGAAAGCTGCAACACACGTTCAACTACTCAGCGATGAAGCAGACCA
>JANOHG010000991.1:0-4431 GCA_031406375.1 Archangiaceae bacterium
CCGGCCTCGATGCGATCGGGGATGATCGCGTGATCCACAGGCTTGAGCTCATCGACTCCATCGATGGTGATGATGTCGCCGCCAGCGCCGGTGACGTGGGCCCCCATTTTGTTGAGCACCCGCGCGAGCTCCTCGACTTCGGGTTCGCGCGCGGCGTTCTCGATCACTGTTCTGCCCGTGGCGAGGCTCGCGGCCATCATCACGTTCTCGGTGCCCGTGACGGTAATCAGGTCAAACGCAATCGTGGCGCCTTTCAAGCGCTTCGCGCGCGCCTCGACGTACCCTTCGGTGAGCTCGATTTCTGCGCCCAGCGCCTGAAGACCCTTGAGGTGTTGATCGATGGGACGAGCGCCAATCGCACAGCCGCCCGGCATCGATACCCGGGCCCGCCCCCAACGCGCGACCAACGGCCCAAGCACCAGCACCGACGCGCGCATCGTCTTCACCAGGTCGTACGGCGCTTCGGGAGTCACCTTCGGGCCGACCGCGATCTCACAGACGTCCTTCTTGCTTCCCGTCAGCCGTTCGGCGTCGCAACCCATCATTCGCAGCACCTTCAGCATCGTCGCGACGTCGGCGAGCCCTGGCACGTTTCGGAAGGTGTGGCGGCCTTCGGCAAGCAATGAAGAAGCGAGTATCGGAAGCGCGGCGTTCTTCGCGCCCGAGGCGAACGTCTCGCCCTTCAAAGGGCCGTTGCCGGCGATGATGATTTCGTCCACTAGGTCGGCTCCTGTGCAAACCCGAGGCGATCGAGCCGCGAGAGATCTTTGTCTATCCGCACCGCGTGGTAGCCAGCCCGCGTCAGCACCTGCTTCACAGCGTCACCTTGTTCATCTCCGATCTCTAATGCAAGCCAACCGCCACGCTTAAGCGCCGCACGGCTGCCGTTCGCGATCCGTCGCATGAACTCGAGGCCGTCGTCGCCCCCGTCGAGCGCTTCGGTGGGTTCCTTGCGCACCTCTTTCTGAAGGCCCGGCAGATCCGATCGCTTGATGTAGGGGGGGTTGCTCACCACCACATCGAACCGGGCACCGCCTTGAACCGCACCGAACAGGTCGCCAGAAAGCACAGTGACCCGGCTGGCGACCTGGTGGACTTCGGCGTTGGCGGCGGCGATCTCGCAAGCCCCTTTCGACACGTCGGTCACCCAGACGGATGCCTGTGGACGTTCGGCGGCGATCGTCACCCCGATGCAGCCTGAGCCAGTGCACAGGTCGAGCACCCGTGAAGGAACGTCCGAAGGCAGCAGCCTCAACACCGCTTCGACGAGCAACTCAGTCTCAGGGCGGGGGATGAGCACCCGCGGGTCGACGCTGAAGCGCCGATTGTAGAAGTCTTTGAAGCCGGTGAGGTACTGCGTGGGCTCGAATTGCATTCGGCGTTGAATCAGGGCGCGATACTCGGCCAGCTCGCCTTTCTGCAGGGGGCGATCGAACTCCATAAACAGCTTCACCCGATCAAGCTTGAGCGTGTGAGCGAGCAAGATCTCGGCAGTCAACCGCGGGGCGTCGATGTCTTCTTTCTCGAAGCGCTGGGCTGTCCACCCGAGGACCTTGCGAATCGTCCAGCTCTCTTCGGTCAATTCGTCTTTCCCTGCTCGGCCTTGAGTGCCTCGGCCTGGAAGAAGGTTCGACAGGCGCCGATCACGTCTTCGAGGTCGCCGCTCATCACCGCGGGCAGATTGTGGCGGGTCAGCCCGATGCGGTGATCCGTCAGTCGGTCTTGCGGAAAGTTGTAGGTGCGGATCTTCTCGCTGCGATCGCCGGTGCCGATCTGGCCCTTGCGCAGCGAATCGCGCTCACCACTGATCCGTTCTTGTTCGGCGTCGTACAGCCGTGCGCGCAGCACCCTCATCGCCATCATCCGGTTCTTCAGCTGGCTCTTTTCCTGCTGACACTTCACGACGATTCCACTGGGCCGGTGGGTCAGCACGACGGCCGAGTTGGTGGTGTTCACGCTCTGGCCGCCGGCGCCCGTCGATCGTGCCACCGTCATGTCGATGTCTGCGGGGTTTACCTGAATGTCGACCTCTTCGGCTTCAGGCATCACCGCGACCGTGATTGTCGAAGTGTGAATGCGCCCTTGGGTTTCGGTCGCGGGTACGCGCTGGACCCGATGAACACCCGATTCGTACTTCATCGACGAATACACCGCCTTGCCCGCCATCGTGAGCGTCGCGTCTTTCACGCCCCCCTGGTTGCCCGAAGACAGATCGAGGATGTCAGACTTCCAACCCTTGCGGGCGGCGTAGCGCAGGTACATGCCCATCACTTCTTCGGCGAACAGCGCGGCCTCGTCTCCTCCGGCGCCTCCGCGGATCTCGACGATCACGTTCTTCTCGTCGTTGGGGTCTTTGGGAATCAGCAGCAGCTTGAGCTCTTCTTCCAGCTCGGCCTTCTTCGCTCGTAGAACGGGCAGCTCGTCCTTCGCCATCTGCCGCATCTCAGGATCATTTCCGTTGAGCAGCTCTTCGTTGCCCTTGAGTTCCTCGCCGATTTTTCTCCACTGGCGGTAGGTCTCGACCAGTTTCTCGATCGCAGATCGTTCGCGTGCCACCTTCTGGTAGCGCGCCGAATCGGCGTACACCGTGGGGTTGCTCATTTCTGCAGTCAGTCGATCGAACCTGCGCTCGACTTCTTCCAGCTTGTCGATCACGACCGGGGCGTGTATTCGAGGAGGGTCTACCTACGCAAGGAACCAACACATGGCACGGGCAGTTAAGAGCAATCGCAGCAAGAAGAAGCTGAAAAACCGAGCCAAGGTGAAGCATTCAGTGCTCAAGCGTCGCCGCGTGCGCGCGCGCAAGTCGAAGGGCAAGTAGCAGCCGGCCCGCACCCCACGGGGTTCGTTGGTAACCAATCAAAAGTTGGACATCAGCACTGAAGAGAAGCTCGGCTCTGGCGCCGAGAAGGATCTCGTCCGCGTGGCAGTCGATGCCGCCGGTCGGAAGTTCGTTCATCGCCCCGCATCCTTTTGAAGCGATCGGCCGGTGAGTTGAGGCACCGTGGCTTTGAAGCCCTTCGACAGTTCGCCCAGGTGGTCGAGCACCGCTTCTGCCGCGTCGCCTTCGGCAGGGTAGGGTTGAATGGGTACCGCGGGGAATCGGTCAGAGAAGGCCGGAATAACGGTCGTCTTGCGAACTCCGCGGGCGTCGAGATCCATTCGCACCATCGCGGTGCGTTTATCCTTCGGATCCCAGTTTCCGCCGAAGACGAAGTTGCCCAGCGAGTAGAGAATGGGCCGCCCTTGGTAGAGCTCGATTCCCTGAAGGACGTGGGGGTGGCTTCCAATCACCGCTGCTGCGCCGGTGTCGATCGCCGCGTGAGCTAGGTCGATTTGATACGGCTCGGGAGCCGTTCGCCCTTCGCGGCCCCAATGATAGAACGGAATCACCACGTCTGCCTTCGTTCGAGCCGCTTTCACATCTTCGATGACCCACGCGCGCATCGTCGGCAGGTCGCTGTGGTGCCCTGCGACCCCTGGCGTCGAGTCGGTGGCGATCACTTCCTTCGGTTCGATGTTCCGATCTCCGAGGAAGAAGTAGCCGAGAAACGCGATCTTGACCCCCTTGACCGTCACAATTGCAGGAGCCCGCGCGGCGGCAAGGCTTTCGCCCGCTCCGAAGTGAATGATCTTCGCGGCGTCGAGCGTGGACTGGGTGTCGGTCAGGCCTCCCGGCCCGTAGTCGAGCAGGTGGTTGTTGGCGAGGCTGACCACGTCGACACTTCCCGCCTGGAGCGAGGCGACGAGCTCAGGCCGCGCGCGAAAATTGAAGTTCTTCGGGATCTTCTCGCCTTGCTCGGTGAATGGGCACTCGAGGTTGACCACGAACAGGTCGGCCTTCTCGGTCAGTGGGCGCACCTTGGCAAATCCGTGCGCAAGCATCACTTCCTTGCTTTTGCCGTTCTTCACCTGCTCATCGACGTACTCCTCGTAGTGAAAGCCGAGCGTCACGTCTCCTGCAAAGAGAACCGACACAACCGGAGCTGCAGCGATGAGCGACCACATGAAAGGGACTCTATCCGCCCCAGCTTCAGTTCCGAGGTGGTACCTGCAGTGGGCAGGGCGGAAGGAGCAGCTCCACGCCTCTTTCAGGATGCTGCCTTTGCAGAGCGAACTTCAAGAAATTCCCAAGACACGAATTTATCTCGAACTCCGCTTCCGTCGAAGGGTCGGTTGCCGCGCCTGGGATCTGGATTCCGTTATGACCTACTGCATTGGCCGCCTGGAACGCGGCGTGCACCGCTTGTCGGGCATGCAAGCTCCCCACAACCTCGACCTCGTCCGAACCAAGAGTTTTGCTCTCTCACCGTCCGGACGCCTCAAGACCACGAGCCGCCTACTTGCGCTTGTCGCCGTGGCAATCTTCGCCTCGTGCGGGGAAGAGGTCACCGGCAACGAGCCGAGCGCTGTCGACGACGTCTCCAGGGC
>JANOHG010001025.1:0-3835 GCA_031406375.1 Archangiaceae bacterium
TCGGCCTCGACGGCTCGGTCAGCCGAAGATCCGTTTCGAGGTGCTGACGGGCGCACTCGAACAACAACCGCACCTGTGGAGGGCGGTCGCCTGCGACCGCCTGCGCGCGTTCGCTTTCTCGCCACGCGGTCAGCTCGAGCGTTAACATCGCTTGCTGGCGTTCGATGAGCTCAAGGACTTCGTCTGCGGGAAGCTCATCGAGAAACGACACCGCGCCAAAAAGCGCTGCGGGAAAGCCGCGGGCACCAGAGGCCCACGAGGTGCGCAGCAGATCCTTGAACTCGGTTCGCCCGCGTGCGGTAATTTCGTACACTGCTTTGGCGCGGCCCACCTCCGCACCCGCTGGACGCACTTTCAGGTGGCCTTCTGCCGCCATCGACTTGAGCGCGTGGTAGATTGACCCCTTCTGTAGACCCGACCACGCATCAACACGGCCCTGTTTCATCACGCGTTGAAGCTCGTAGCCGTGCATTGGGCTCTTTTTCAGCAAACCGAGAATGATGAGTCGGGGATCCATGCTGTTCGATGGTTGGATGCGACGCGAGTAGTCAATGTTGACTAAAGTCGAGGATCCTTGATGGGGTCCAGCGTTTCCTCTAGCGTCGCTGGCGTTCAGGGGCCTTGATGCACGTGACCGAAGCACAGATCGCTGAGCAGCTCGCCGAGTTGGAGCCAACGTGGGTCACGAGGCCCAATGCGTTCGCCGACTTGATTGCGACCCGTAACTGCGCCGCGCTGTTGGTGAAGCTCTCTGATGCCTCAGCGGATGTCCGTGCGGACGCGGCGGCAGCGCTTGGACAACTCAAAGAGCGCGCCGCCATCGCCCAGCTGAGGATGCTCACCGGCGATCTTGATCCCAACGTCAGGCGCGCGGCGGCTGCTGCACTGGTGGCTCTCGCGGACGAGACGATGCTCAAAGAGTTCGTGAAGGCGCTGCGTGACCCGAACGCCATGGTGGTCGCAGGTGCAGCGAACGCGCTCGGCCAAGCAGGTTATCAGCCCGTTGTCGAGTACCTGCTCAAGACCTACCGTACTGAGCACCCCCGCGTTGCCGCCGCCGTCGCGATCGCGCTGGGTCGGCTCGGCAGCGTCGATGCCGTTCCATGGCTAAGCGCCGCGCTGACGACTGGGTTGGCACCCGTGGAAGCGGCAGAGGCGCTCGGTCGGGTCGGCGACCTCCGTGCGGTTGGCGTTTTGTTAGAGCAGGCGGGCCATCGCTTCGCCCCATTGCGCGCAGCAATCGCCCGCGCGTTGGGCATGTTGGCTCTGGCAAAAGCCTGGGATCCCGTTCAGTGGAATGCAGCCATTGCCTTACTGCAAAAGGCGATTGATGATCCTGACGAGAGGGTCAAGCATTGCGCGCGCATGTCGCTTGCCCAGTTCGGTGATCCAAAAGCGAAAGAAGTGCTCAAGAAGTTCGTCGACTCCTGATCTACAGATCCAACCTGCAAACCATGCCCGCCAAAAAACCAGTCAAGTCCGCTGCTGCTGCACCGCAAACCACCGCGCAATATCCAGCGATTGAGTATCCGGCGATCGAAGCGTTTATCGAACGGGCAACGGCCGAGCAGATCGCCGACCTATTCGGTTCCCTCAAAGAAGGTCTGACCGCGTTGAAGGGCCCGCGCGCTGACCAAGGCAAAAAGGTGGGTAAAGCGATTCAAAAGACGGAAGAGCTGTTGTCGCACCTGATGCAAGTGCGTGAAAAGCTTGAGGACGAGCAGAAGGGGCCTCGTCGCTGAGGCCGCGACCGGATTAGAGTTTGGCAGCGACGGTGCCAGCAGGCAACAAACCTGCGGAGGTGGCGATAACTGGAATGGGCACCCTTCGGAGAGTCCGGCGGCGCAGCAGCCCTTTGAAGTTCCACAATTTTCGAAGCACCTCTTTAAGGAGTTCATAAAATGTCCCCCACCCGAATCGACAGCACCCCGGCTCGCCTTTCCACCAACCTCTCGATTGACCGCCAGACCCCCAAGCGCGACTTCGGCGATCGCATGAAAGCAGGGCTTGAGACTGCGGGTGGGCTGCTTCAGAACGGTGCCTCACTCGCCGCGGGTGCTTTCCCGGGTGGTGCGATTATTTCGGCCGCTGTTTCGTCGGTTAGCCAGCTTGGCGGGCACAGTACGCCAGGTGGTGGCGGGGCTACGGGGAACTACCAATCGCTGTCGTCCGGCGTCGTCAACATCGGCGGCTCGCAAGGTGGAATCCAGACCACCGTGGGTGGCGGAGGCAGTGGCAACCCCGGTATGGGCATGCCTGGCATCGGCAGCACGGCTGGTGGGCAGTCGAACTCGCTTGGCAGCACTGGTGGCGCGAGCGGTGGCACGACGGGCCAAACGAACGCGGATCTCGTCGCCTCACAGGGTGACAACGCCAAGCTGCTTCAGCTTCAGGTGGCGATGCAGCGTGAGAATCAGGTGTTCACCTGTATATCAAACGTGCACAAAACCCGGCATGACACCCAAAAGAACAGTATCGGCAACGTACGCTAATCACACAACTGAGTGATGACGCGAGGGCGGCCCGAGGTGGCCGCCCTTCGTGTCATAAAGCCTAGAACCTCGTCGCTTCGCATGCCTTGCGAAAGGAATCCAATGGCCGAGCAGAAAACGGATGTTGCTGGCAGCCTTGTCCCTGTGACGCGACAGCAAGCAATGGTGATGTTGGAAGCGGGTTACCTCTGGATGGACATGGGCAAGTTCGATGTCTCCCGCGATCTGCTTCAAGGAGCAGCCGTTCTGATGCCAAAGAGTGAGGTGCCCCAACTGGCTTTGGGAACGCTGGAGTTCGTCCAGGGGAAGCATGACAAAGCACTGCAAGCCTATCGTGCTGCGCAAAGACTGGCTCCCAAGTCTTCTGCTCCGCGTGCCCATGCAGGAGAAGCATTGCTATTCCTGGGCAAGATCAGTGAAGCAATGAAGGAGCTGAAAACAGCGCTGGACCTTGAACCGGCAAGCGACGGTGCTCGGTTTGCGCAGGCGCTGATTGAAGCAAAGGAAACCGGCCTGTTTCCGCCTCCGAAGAAGGAAGGCAAAGGCAAGTAGCCTTCGCCAGGTGAGGACAAATGAAGGTCGGCAGCAAGAAAGGTGGTGCAGGTGCAGTGCGCGGCGGCGCGGCTGCGAAGGCTGGCAAGGCGTTTGGTGCGAGGGTGGAAAAGGCTGATTCGCTTGCGCCGCCTTCGGGCCTGGTAGGCGGCGCTGGAGTTCAGGCGGCCGATCCTGTTACCGCTCAGGCACTTGACATTGCCCGGCAGCTGAAGTCGGGGCAGATCAAGTCGAAAGAGGAGGCCACCAAAAAGCTCGTTGCAGACATCCTTCGAGAAAAGGTGCGGCTACAATCCGCTGCCTTGACCCAGAGAATCTCCGATCAGCTTCAGAACGACCCGCGCATCAATCAGGCGCTTGAGCGTCTGTGGAACAAGGTCGAGTGAGCTGAACGTGCCTCTCGGGGAAGAAAGGAAGGTAATCCTCGAAAAGTACGGCGCGTACGTGCGGAGCCTTGCGGCGACCGTTCGGAAGCAATTCAACTCGCAGATCGAGATGGATGAACTGATGGCTTACGGGCAGGTCGGCCTGCTCGAAGCTGCAGAGCGCTTCGATTCTAAGGTCGGCGTAAATTTCCTTACCTTTGCCCACTATCGCATCAAGGGTGCGATTTTTGACGGTTTGAGGAAGATGGGGATTCTCAAGGGGCCAGAATCACGGTCGCTGGGAATGGCAGATCGTTCGAATGCTTACATGGGTAACCTTGCCGATCGCGATCAGGCAAGCAACCATGGAAGCACCGTTGCCGATGATGTCAGGGAGATCTCAAATGCAGTCACTGGCCTGGCGAT
>JANOHG010001114.1:0-5297 GCA_031406375.1 Archangiaceae bacterium
TCAGAGCTGGGAATCAGTGGGAGATCGCTGCGCGATTGGGCAGCACGCTCTCAACCAGTTCGTGCTCGCAGACCCGACCGTCTCGCGTTTCCACTGCGAGATAGTGATGACGCCCAACGGCGCGCGGCTGCGCGATCTCGAGAGCCTCAACGGCGTCGTCATCGATGGAATGCGGGTCTACGACGTCGCGCTGCGAGGCGGCAGCCTGATTCGGCTGGGAAGGGTGGTGGTGCGCTTCGAGTTTCTTCTCGAAAGCAATGCGCTCGATCTGTCGCCCCGAACGTCTTTCGGGCGCCTGTTCGGCTCATCGGTTTCGATGCGTGCGTGTATCGCCGTGCTCGAGCGCGCGGCGCAGAGCGACGTGACGGTGCTGTTGGAAGGGGAAACCGGCACCGGAAAGAGCCTCGCAGCGCGCGCGATTCATGAAGCCAGCCCCCGAAGGAACAAGCCATTCTTCACCATCGACTGCGCATCGTTGCCTGCCACGCTGCTCGACAGCGAGCTGTTCGGTCATGAAAAGGGAGCCTTCTCAGGAGCCGTGGCTCGACGAATCGGCCTGTTCGAAGAGGCCGATGGCGGCACCATCTTCATCGACGAGATTGGCGAGCTGCCGATCGAGCTTCAGCCCAAGTTGCTGCACACGCTCGAAATGCGAGAAGTGCGGCGTTTGGGAAGCAACCAGTACGTGCCGATCAACGTCCGCGTCGTCGCCGCGACGCACCGGGATCTTCGCGCCGAGGTGAATGCGAGCCGCTTTCGCCCTGATCTTTTCTACCGATTGGCGGTGGTGCGGGCGACCCTGCCAGCGCTGCGCACCCACGCCGAAGACATTCCGTTGATCGTCAATGGCCTGTTGGAGAACCTGAAGGCGCCGCAGCAGACGATTCAGAAGCTGCTGACGCAGGACTTCCTTCGGCGACTGCAGCAGGAGTCCTGGCCGGGCAACGTTCGAGAGCTGCGCAACTACCTCGAGCGCTGCGTGGTGTTCGAGCGCGAGCTCGAGCTGGGGGATTCTGCAATCGCATCCACCGGCCAGTACCGACCGCCCGACCCGCGAATGCCGTATGCAACCGCTCGCAGGCAGGCGCTGGATGACTTCGAAAGCCGCTATGTCGAAGCGCTGCTGGCAGCGCACGACGGCAACATCACAGCTGCCTCGGAAGCGGCTGAAATCGATCGCGTTTCGCTGCATCGGATTATCCGCCGCAACCGACGAACCGACAGCTGACGATTCAGACCGCGCTGGATGGCGGCCACGACAATGGGCGCAGCACTTCGCCCTGCGCGATCTTCCCCGCCTCGACTTTCACCGGTGACACGCGCACCCAAAGCGACACGCTGACGTCCGGGGTGGCGAGAACGCCTTTCAAATTGATCGCGAACGCCCGCCATCGGGCCAGGGTCGCAACCGGATCTCCTTCTGCGATTCGACAGCCCAACAGCACCGCCCCTTCTGAAACCAGCGCGAGGCCTGCCGAGACAAACGCGAGCGTCGCCCGCTGCTCAATCGCTTCGAGTGCTTGAAACGTCGCTTCGCTGCTGTCGGGCGCTGCTTCGAACCGGCCCATCACGCCGACCGCTAAACCCAAGTGTCCGGTATCTTTCAGCGCCTCTTGCCAGGCGAGCCAAAGCGCGGCCGCCGACGTGTAACGCGCTGCAGGTTCCTTCTCGAGGCAACGCGCGACCACCGCCTCGAGCGCCGGAGGCACCTGAACGCGGCTGCCGAGCGCCGGCGGCGTCGCCTTGAAGTGCAGCGCTTCGAGATCAATCAAGCTCTGGGCTTCGAAGGGCGGCCGACCGGTGAGAGCCACGTAGATCAGCACCCCCAAGGAATAGATGTCGGTGGCGGCCGAGGTGGCCGAGCCGCGAATCTGCTCGGGCGCGAGGGCGATCGGCGTGCCCAGCAGATGTCCGGTGCTGGTCAGCGGCAGCTGCGAGTTTCCCGTTTGCCGGGCGATGCCGAAGTCGAGAAGCTTCAACCCGCCCTCGGCCACGCAGTAGACGTTCTCGGCTTTCAAATCTCGATGGACAAGCCCCGCCTCGTGCGTCGCCTGCACCGCTGAACACAGCTGCTCGAGAACCTGAGTGACTTCGGCCAATGGCATCGGCCCACGTTGCGTGACCCGCTCGGCAAGCGTGGTGCCTTCGAGCCACTCGAGGACGAGAAATGGGAGCCCGTTGGCGAGCTCGCCCGAACCCAGGCAGCAGACCACTGCGGGGTGGACGACCAACTGCATGAACTCACGTTCACGCGCAAACCGCTGCAGCGCGACTGCATCGTGAAGGTGGGCAGTGTGAAGGACCTTCAGCGCGACACGCACACCACCCGTTCCGACGGCTTGATAGACATTGGCCATCGCGCCGCGCGCAACGAGCCGATCTACGACCCAGCCGTCGATGAAGGCCCCGGGCGCAAGAGCGTCATCGGCGTAGAGGAACATCGAAGCTCAATTGGGTCGAGCGCACCGCTTCGGCTTCGCGGGATCAGTTAAGTCACAGCGATCGCGAAGAAAAGTGGTCAGGCCGCGTGGCCACAGCAGGCCGTCACCCATGCACTGTCGAAATTCGCCGTCACCCGCGGTGTCGATGCTGCACCTGGCACCCGTTGGCGCGCTGCATCGGCCGGTGAAATGGGCGGCGCAGTTTCCGAGCGCGCAGACGCGCCCTTCGCGGATGTAGGTCGAGTCAACCCATTGATCGTCAGCGCAGCTGTACATCGACTGAAAGACAACTTCCTTACCGGTCGCAGGTGGAGGGGTGATGGTTCGGGTGTTGGTTTGGGGGTCGAAGTCGGAGCTCACTTCATAGGTGAGTGACGCCGGGTCGAAAAGGTTGCCGTAGAAGGCCCCTTCGCGAACCGAAAAGAACGTGGGCTCGCTTGCGGGCGCAGCCCCGAGTGTTCCAAGCGAAACCGTGCCAAAACTGCCGCTGACGTAGGGTGCGCTCATCACGTTGAACTGCCCGTCACCCGGACATACGAAGGTGATTGTGGGCTTGTAGCGGTAGTTGCTGCATTCGTAGCCTTCCGACTGTCCCAGCACTTCAGGGAAATCACACCCTGAGAAGCCTTTGCAGGCGCGAAGCACCATGTGTCCTGATGTCACGGCGCCCAGCGGGGTGCCTGTCGCGCACGCGGTCGCCGCGGGTGCTCCAGCTGCAACGGTGACGGTCGCGCCCGGAACACAGGTGTGAACCAACCCCGCTTCCCAGCCGCAATTGCGCCGCGCTCCCACCTGGCGAGGAGCGGCTGGGCGAGGAGCGGTTGGGCGAGGAGGGGTTGGGCAAGAAGTCTGAAGGCTCTGCACCGGAAGCACTCGCTCGCGGAAGTCGAAGGCGTTGAAATGGTGGCCGGCTTTCACCCTCGTCCCGCTCACCAGATCATCGCCACGCACTGAAATCGGCACGCGGTAACCAAGCGCGTTGTTGCGCGCCAGAATGCAGGCGCTGACAAGCTGCTGGCAGGAAGCCGATACAACCGCCCCTTCGGCGAGTGCTTCCCACGCAGGGCACAACCCCGCCTGGCCTTTGAACGTCTCCACTGCGCCGGCCCGTGAGGTCCAGCTGACAGTGCTTGTTTTCGCAAGCGCGCAACCGACCAGGTATTTCATCAGCTCAACCGAGCGCGGATCGTTCAGTGCTTCGTTGAGCTGCGGAACGGAGGCGAAGCGATTGAGGGCGGTTCGAGTGAGCGCGGCGTTCGCTGCGCGGCTGGTGGTGAGCGTGTTGATGACAAGCGACTGGGTTGCAAGCGCGTTCCCGATGATGATCCCATCATCGCCGTCGTCGCCCCGAAGACCGGACACGGTTTGGTCGGCAAACTCTGGCCCGTCTGCCTCTACTCCCGAACGATTCAGGTCGCCCTGTTCGATTCCACAAGCAGCCAGAAACAACAGTGCGACGCTCAAGTTCCGGATCATGGATTCCCTCTCAGTGCCCTTTTATGAGCAAGGTTTGGGCCGCGGCCCGTTCCTGCGCGAGGGCCTCATAGCTGTAGCCGCGCAGGTAACACCAGTGGCTGGGTTGTGACCTTCTGGGTTACAGCGCGAAGCACTGTGCTCCGTGCTGAGCCTGCCTTCAGAACGGCGGAGGGTCGCAGATGTACAACCGCGCGGACGAAGAGGTCGTGAGCAGCACTCCGATTCGGCCGTTCGCGTAGCCGATGGCGATGCTCGAGCCGCTGACGCTCTGGGGCGGAAGGTTGCAGATCGCGTCATACGTACCGCGCAGCTGAGTACTGGGGTCGTCTGAGTAGAACGTCACCACCGCAGGCATGGGGCTGCTGTAGTTGATCGACGTCAGCGCCACGCGGCCGGGGCCGCACGCGCTCATCGCAAACCATCCTGGGTCAGCTTGGTTGGTGACTATTGGGTTGCCGTCGTCAATCAGCGCCGCCGACGTACCGAACAGACCAAGAGAGTAAGTGCCGCCGGGTGGGTCTTCCTCGGCGTACGAGACCAGCACCGTGCTGCCGTTGGCTGAAGCGACTGCCGAGTGAGACCCTGGCGCGTGCAAGCTGACTCCGGTGAATTGCTGGGTGAGGCCGCCATCGACCAGCGCCGTCACCACAATCCCACCGTTGAACGCGTTGAATTGTCCGGTCTGGACGTATCGGAAGCCTTCGCCCGCGGGATCGGTCGTGGCGACGACCGACCCGCCGTTGACGCTGATCGACGACGAGGTCAAGTGGCGCAAGCTCACCGGACAGCCGGCCGTCGCATGTGCGCCCCACAACCGATTGATGCCTTTGGTCACACCCGCCACTGCGACGCCTCCGCTGCTGTTGATCGCGACCGAAAGCCCCTGCAGAAGACCGCCGTCCGAGGTGAACTCCAGTCCCGCGTCGAGTTGTTGGTCGCGGCAGAACATTCGCTCGGCCTCGCTGTCTACCCACGCCGCCGCCCAGCGTGCGCCGTTTGCGGCGAGGGCCAGCTCACCGCCGTCGACGCTCTCGCTGAAGAGTGTGCTGATCACGCCTGGCAAACTCACCCGCCGGACCTCGATGGAGTTTTTCGTCACCCAGCCGGCTAGAAAATCGGTGTCAGTGCCGACAAGCACGCCTCCGGTGACTGCGTTGGCGCCGGTGGACAGCGTCAACGGAGGATCACAGCGGAGCCTCGGATGAGTGCTGGCGCTGCAGGGTGTGCCGCCGTCGTAGCCACCCGCGCCCACTCCGCCACCGCCCACTCCGCCACCGCCCACTCCGCCACCGCCCACTCCGCCACCGCCCACTCCGCCACCGCCCACTCCGCCACCGCCCACTCCGCCACCCGCGCCCACTCCGCCACCGCCCACTCCGC
>JANOHG010001123.1:0-6926 GCA_031406375.1 Archangiaceae bacterium
TCGCTCGTCTCGAGCACCCGCGCAACGCATAGGCCCTGTGGCTCAGTTCAAGGCGACGGGTCCGACCTGCGGGAAACATCCTGACCTGCCAGTGGCGGGGGTGTGTCCACGGTGTGGAACATCGGTGTGCTTTCGCTGCGCGCCTGGCGCGGCGAGAGATGTTTTCACCTGCAACGACTGCGTGGATATGACGGCCGCGCATCGAAAGTCGCCTTCAGGAGCAATGTGCGCCGCGCATCCGACCACGGGCGCTTCGTTCACCTGCGCGCGCTGTGGTTCCTTCGCCTGCGTCGAATGTAAGTCGTCGACGGCGGAAGGCCGCTGCAGAACATGCGAGCGGGGCATCGGGGCTATGGCCCCACGAGGCACCCGTTTCAGCGCGAACTTGGTCGACAACTTCGCCGTGCTGCTTCCAGCGATGATCGCGATTGTCGTCGGCGCGGCCGTCTCGCCCCCGCCGGAAAGCGGGCTGGGCCTTGTCGTCGTCCTCGGGGTAGCGCTGAGTGCGGTCGTGTCCCTTGGCGCTCAAATTGCGGCGCAAATCACCTGGGGCCAGTCGATTGGCAAGCGGATGCTCGGAATCAAAGTCGTGCGAACGAATGGAGATCCGATCGAGCTCTGGCGTCTCATTTTGTTGCGCAACGTGGTGGTCCACGTGGTGGCTCAGCTGTGCGGCTTGATGGGGTTGGTCGATGCGCTGCTGATTTTTGGTGATGAACAGCGCTGCCTGCACGATTACATCGCGGACAGCAGGGTGGTTGTCGTCACCGAGTCGTAGCCCAACCGGCGCCGCAGCAGCGAACGACGGTCATTCGTCCGACGGCTTCTCGCCCTTCTGAATGAAGCCGTACTTCTCGAGCTTGTAATAGAGCGCACTGGTCTTGATTCCGAGCAGCCGCGCGGTCTCGGTTTTCACTTTGTTCGCTTTCTCGTACGCGCGATCAATCAGCTGACGCTCGAGATCTTCGAGGATGTCAGGCAGCGGGCGATCTCCATGCGGAATTGGCAGCGCACCCTGAACGCTCTGCGCGCGCATCGTCGCAGACTGAAGGAACGCGGGCAGTTCTTTCTCGTCCAGCGAATCGGCTTCCGCGAATACCAGCGACTGTTCGATCGCGTTCTCGAGCTCGCGAACGTTTCCGGGCCAGGCGTACCGGCACAACGCCGAGAGCGCAGTCGGCGTAAGGCCCTTCACCCGGGCGTTGATCCGCGGCGCGTGCTTTCCGACGAAGTGCCGAGCGAGCACGCCGATGTCTTCCGGGCGCTCGCGCAGCGGCGGCAAATCGAGCGGGACGATGTGCAGGCGATAGTAGAGGTCTTCGCGGAAGCGACCCGCAGCGACCTCGGCCTTCAAGTTCCGGTGGGTCGCGCTCACCACCCGCACGTTGACCTTCACCGTTTCTTCGCCGCCCACCCGTTGGATCTCGTGTTGCTGAAGTACGCGCAGCAGCTTGGTCTGCACCGTCGCCGAGATTTCTCCGATTTCGTCGAGGAAGATAGTACCCCCATCGGCGAGCTCGAAGCGGCCGAGCTTTCGTTTCACCGCGCCAGTGAACGCGCCACGCTCGTGCCCGAACAGCTCGCTTTCGAGCAGCGTCTCTGCGAGCGCCGCGCAGTGGGTGACGATGAACGGCCCCGTTGCACGCGCAGACAGGTCATGAAGCATCCGTGCGACGAGCTCCTTTCCGGTTCCCGACTCGCCGTGAATGATTACCGTCGCGTCGCTGACCGCTGCCTTGCGCGTCTTCTCGAGCAGTTGGCGAATCGGTTCGCTCTCGCCCACCAGCGCCTGCCCGCGCGCAGCGTCAGAAACGAGTACTTCGTGGTGCGCCTTCAGCTTCACCACCTGCGCGCGCGCGGTCGACAACTCGAGCGCCGCGGTCACCTTTGCCCGAAGCACGTCGGGGGTGAACGGTTTGCTGAGGAAGTCGGCCGCGCCGTGTTTCATCGCTTCGACCGCGACCTCGATGGTTCCAAACGCAGTGACGACCAGCGCAACGGCGTTGGGGTCGATCGCTTTGAGTCGCTTGACGACCTCGATGCCATCGAGCGAGTCCATCTTCAGGTCGGTCACCACGAGATCCGCAGGCGACTTCTCGTATGCCGCCAGCCCATCGAGCCCGCTTCGGAATGCGTAAACCTCGTGGCCGCTCTTCTTCAAAGAGACCGCCATGCCTTCTCGCATCGTGTCGTTGTCGTCGATGATGATGACGCGGGCCATGCGGTTGGGCACTGTACGCGGTGATGACGAACCTGGCGGGCGTTCTTTGGGGATTCGTTCCTGACGACGAGAAAGAGCAAGCGGATCTCGATACCATGCGCGCCTTTGCCAGCGCGCTGGCCGAGCCTTTTTCGCGGGGCCAATGGCCGGCGCATTTCACCGGGAGCGCGATGGTGGTGAGCCCCGATGGCGCACGGGTGTGCCTGGTGCTGCACGCGAAGCTGAACCGTTGGTTTCAACCGGGAGGGCACGCCGACCCGGCCGACGGTGGGCGAATGGACCAAACGGCGCTGCGGGAAGCCCGCGAAGAAACCGGCCTCGACGTGGCGTTGGTTTCAGCAGCGCCGGCTCCATTCGACGTCGATGTCCACGTGATTCCCGCACGAAAGGCCGACCCTGAGCATCGGCACCTCGACGTGCGCTACCTGGTGGTCGCCGCCAATCCGGACGCGCTCAACTACAATCCAGCCGAGTCACACGGCGCGCAGTGGCTCGAGTGGGACGCGGCGCTCGCGCGCGCCGACGAGGCGCCATTGAAGCGAATGCTTCGGAAGGCGCGCCGATTGGTCGCATCTGAATGAACTCCCATCGGCACAGACGAGCGGCGACCCTCAAAAGCCACTTCGTCACCCAAGAGGAAGCGTGAGCCGGAACGTCGTCTTCCCCGGCACCGACTCGACCGTCAATGTTCCGTGGTGGGCCTCGATCAGCTTTCGCGCGAGTGGGAGCCCAAGCCCAGTGCCCTTCTCTCGGGTGGTGAAGAACGGCTCGAAGATGCGCGCCTGCAACTCACCCGCGACGCCCGCTCCTTCATCGCCGACTTCGACCACGTACCGTCCGTTCTCGCTGCGGCCCAAAAGCGTCACCTGCTTGCCTTCCGGTGAGGCCTGCACTGCGTTCTTCACCAGGTTGACCAACGCAGCGGTGAGCAGATTGAAATCGCCGTCGAGTGTCGCGCCTTCGGCCTGCAGCACCAGGCGCACCGATTTCTGGCGCGCGTCTCCGGTGAGCACATCGACGGCGGTCTGCATCCAGCCCACCGCACCAAATGGACTCTTCGCCATTTTCTGCTCGCGCGCGAACGCAAGAAAATCGTCGACGATTCGCTTGAGGTAGTCGAGCTCACGCCGAATTCGCGACGTGTGCTCGAGCGCATCGGACGCGTTGGGGCTGACCGAGCTTAGCTCCTCATGCAGCAGGCCGGCGAACAGCTCGATGCCACCCAGCGGGTTCTTCACTTCATGCGCCACCCCGCCCAGCATCATCTTCAGCTGACGATCTCGGCTCTCTAGCGCGTCGCGCATCAGCTCCAGTTGACCCGCGAGCAGTCCAATCTCAACCGTTCGTTCTGGCGCCACCTTCGTGCTCAGGTCGCCTTTGCCAATTCGAGTCGCCGCCGCCACGAGCCGTTCGAGCGGAATCGACAGCCCGCGCGCGGTCACGAGCGCCGCAGCGGCGAGCACCAGCAACGTCACCGCCATCAGAACGAAGAAGCTGCGGGCCAGCGTCCGCAGTGGGCCAAAGAACTCGGCACTGCCCTCGACGCCAATCGCTCCGGCGACCTTTCCGTCGCGCCACAACGCCGCATAACCCGTCTTGTAGAGCCGACCGTCGTTGCCTTCGAACAGCACCTGTGACGCGCTGCGCTTTCCATTCCAAACTTCGTCGAGCTCGGCCCCATCGCGAAGCAACTCTGGCACCGCCGCCATCGCCGGCAACCCCCCGCCGACGTCGAGCCGTACCCGCCCCTCGCGGTCAAAGGCAAACACCCGCTGGGCCCCCGACGCGCTCTTCGCTTCGGTCAGCTCGCGCGTGAGCGACCTAAAGGTGCGTGACCCTTCCCCCTTGTCGTCTCCTTCGGCGATCGACAGCACCCGCTCGGCCGAGACCTGCGACGCCAGCGTGGCGGCGATGGACGACAGCGACGCTCCCAGCTCATCCTCAAGCAGATTGCGGCTGAATCGGTAGTCGAAGAAGCCAGCAACGGCGAGAAGCATCCAGGTAGGAGCGAGAAAGGCGAGCAGCAGCCGTGCACGCAGACCCACTTCAGGCTCAGTTCTTCGGGCGACCGTGCGCCTCGCGCGTGGCGCAAATTTCTTGGATCAGCACCATCGACTCGTCGTCGAAGTTGAGGAATTCGATTCCCATTCCCGCCACCCGCCCCTCGACCCCTTTCGGGTTGCACCGCACCACCTTGCCCATTCCTTCAATCAGCCGGCTGCCATCTTTGAGCGAAAACTGCAGGTAGACGATGCTGCCTTCCTCTTGCGGCTCATCGGTGCGAATGAACATTCCTCCGGGAGAAATGTCGTGCGAGTAGTCGGCCAGAAAGTCTTCGAAAGTATTGAATCGGAACTGCACCAGCAGTGAAAGCGGCGTGCGGGTGTGTTTGCGGCGGTCGTCGGGGCTCTGTGAGTCGCTCATGGAGGAACGGGCATCCTAACCGTTCGCACCCACAGCGAAAGAACGTCGAACATCGGTGCGGCGCCATGAGGCAGCGCTTGTTTAAGAATGCTCAGGCGGCGGTACCCAATCGACCGACGGTCAGGGGTAGACTCGTGGCGTGCGCGGTATCGAGTTTCAGCAGGCCTACGACGAAACGCTCGAAGCGCTGACGGTTCGCCGTCGACGCAACCTGCGTGCTGCGATTGTTCCCCTGGTTGGCGTGGTGGCATGGGTCAGCACGCTGGTCGCGATCGGCCCGTTGTCTTTCTACGGGATGCTCAGCATCGGCGTCGGCCTGGGCGTTCTTCTCTGGCTCGTACCGAAGCTCGCGGTCGCGGTGAAGGCGTTCGAAATCACTCTCACTCAAAACGAGGGAGCGTTGTCGGTGGATGGCGAGCTGCTTGAATCGGCGCGGGTCGAGACTCGGGTGCTGTTCACCTACTTCACGAAGAATCCAAAGGGTTACTCACTGTCGCTGTGGATGCTCTTCAGTCAGGGGGGAAGCCGCGATGTCGAGCTGGGTCGATTTTCAAACCTGCTCGAAGCGTCGCAGGCGTCATGGACCATCGAGGCGTTTCTCGCGACGGCGTCGACGCGGTCGAAGAGCGCATCGCACGTTCGGTAGGGCGTTAACGTCGTGCGCCACATTGATCACCGCGCTGTCGATCCGCAGAGCGTGGCTACGTTGTCGATTGGGACTTCGCGATGCGCTCGAGCTCGGCGACGACGGCAGTCTTGTCGATGCGCCCTTCCGCGACGCCCATCGTTAGCGCGTAGAAGGCTTCGGAGGCGTGCTCGAGAGTGACGCCGTTCACGTCGAGGAAGACCTGCGCAGCGAGCAGCCCCGCCCGCTTGTTGCCGTCGACGAAGGGATGGTTCGAAACGATGTGGAACAGGTACGCCGCCGCCATCGCGAACAGGCCGTCGTGCGCGTACGTGCCGCCGAACGACGCCTGCGGCTGGGCCACCGCCGATTCCAGCAGGCCGCGATCGCGCAGGCCCTCGCCGCCACCAAAGCGATCGAGCTGGCGCTGATGCAACGCGAGCACCACCTCGACCGTGAGGAACTCGATCTCGGCGGGCCCGTCGCTCACTTCGCGAGCTTCCGGTACGTCTCGTCGTGCGCGTCCATCAGCCGGTCGGCGGCGGCGAGAGCCCGGCCCATCAGCGGCGCTTTCTTCACCGGGCGGATGATGAGCGCCTCGCCGTCGGTCGTGACCTCGAGCGGGGTGTCCTTGGTGATGTCGAGCAGCTCGAGGATCGGGCGCTCGATGATGAGGCCCAGGCTGTTGCCGACCGCGGAGAGCTTCTTGACCAACATGGGAACACCTCGTTCGTACCTACGTAACACTCCAAGCATAACGCCTGCTCCTCGAGATGGCCATTGGTCGAGCGCGGGCTGCTGATACGAGGTGCCACTGGTCGGTTCTCTTGCGTTGCTGTTGCTGGTGCTTCGGCTGTCTCGCGCACATGCTCATCCTGCGCGACATTGCCCCTGGGCGAGCGCGGGCTGGAAACTCACCGCTGGGCCACGAGCATCGAGTCGGGAACAGTTTCGAACGGTGCTTGTCATGTTTCACCGTCCCGATTCGGCCTTCGACCTGTGCGCCTGCTCGAGCTCACCTTTCAGCAGGGACTCCCGACCAACCGCCCACTCGAACCGAGGGTCGGGAACCAATTGGCGGTCACTTCCGGTACCGACCCAGATCGAGCGGCTCACGAAGCGTCTGTCTCCCTCGTAAAGGATCGACCGGAGCGAGGCCAACTCGGCTTCGAGCGAGTCCACTCGGGCCTGCGCCGCCTGCTTCGTATGGCGCCAGAAGTCCTCGCGGAACTTTATTTGAGCGCTTTCGTTCTGCCGTACTCGGGCAGCGGCCTCCTCGGCACCAAGTCGTTTGTTCTCTCGTTCCTCGTTGTTCTTCTCTTCTTCTCTATCCTTTGCGGTCTTCGGTGGCACCGAGGGCAGCAGGCCCAGCTCATGGCCCGTCGTCACCTGAACCGATCCTCTGGCGGGAAGCGCGTCGTGGACGTTCGCGTAGTGGGTGACTCCGCCATCGTCGATCCATCGGTAGATGGTCTGAGCAGAGGCGGGTGTCACGAAAAAGCCGGCGAGGATCAGAAGTAGGCAGCAGCGAGGAGGCATCGCGGAACTCGATCGGAGAGGTGGAAGGCCGACGTGCTCCGACCGCATCGCCGGCCAGATATTCACCCGGCACCTCTAACTCGAAGATGCGCCGAAGCAGACCGGCCCAGTCGAGAC
>JANOHG010001151.1:0-9835 GCA_031406375.1 Archangiaceae bacterium
CGACCGGACGCAGGTCATCACCGTCACTGGCGAAGAAGACAACGTCTACTACCCTGGGTACAAGCCAAGCTACGTGCAGCGGGAAGCGGGCTCAGTCGACACCAATCAGGAGCTTCGCTTCGAGACCCCCATCGTACCGGCGGGTAAGTACACCGTCAGGCTGGCGCACGACGCGGCGCACCCCGGCGGCGATGTCGACCTCTACGTGAAGGTCGGTCAAGCCCCGACGACTTCCAGCTACGACTGCCGCCCGTACCAAGATGGCTCGGCCGAGACCTGTCTCGTCACTTTGGCGCAGGCGGGAAAAATCTTTGTCTCGCTCAACGGCTACTCAAGTGGCTACTTCACGCTCTCAATCATCGGCGACGGTGTGCCACCGCCTGCCTGGCCGGGCCTCGACGAGTCGGGCACGGTCGCGAAGGACGCAAGCACGTTGTACGCGACCCAGACGCTGGCGGTGGGCCGCTACGTCTTCACGATGACGGGTACGGGCGACGCGGATCTCTATCTGCGCGCTGGGGTCGCGCCGACGAAGAGCTCCTACGACTGCCGCCCGTACAAAGACGGCAGCGCTGAGGAATGCGTGCTGAACCTGACGACGCCCGCAGTGGTGCACGTGATGGTTCGTGGCTACGCAGCAAGCTCGACATTTCGTCTGGTCGGCAAAGTTCAGTAAGGCCGTCGCGGGCGCAGCGCCGGTGATGGGTGACGCACCGGCGTTGATGCCCAAGTTTGATTTTCAGGGATGCAGCACGCAGCCGCCGATGACGTCTCCACGCCACTTCGCGCTCATCGCCTGCTTGAAATCGGACAACGGAAAGACGTGAGAGACGTACGGGCGAATCTTCCCTTCTTCTGCCCAACGCCAAATCTGCGCCATCCGTGCTTCACGAATCGAAGGATCATTCACGGTTGAGATTGCGGTCGGGCAGCCGAGAACGTCGAGTCCCTTCATCATGATGAGGTTGGTCGGAAGCTGATTGGCGTTCGGTGCGCCGCGCTGTCCTTTCCCCTTCGACACGAAGGGGGTTGAGGCCCAGCCGACGATGAGGAAGCGTGCGCCGAACTTCACCGCGCGGATGCTCTCGATTGAAATGTCACCGCCGACGCCGTCGTACACGACATCGACGCCTTCACCGTTGGTGAGCTCTTTGACTTCGTCCTTGAACGAACGGACGCCCACCAAGGCTTTGCAGTTGATGATGTGGTCTGCGCCTTGCGCTTTGACGATTTGCAGCTTTTCGTCGGACCTTCCGGTGGCGATGACGGTCGCGCCAAGCAGTTTGGCGACGTGGACCGCAGCCAACCCGGTCGAGCCTGACGCTCCGTGAATCAACACCGTCTCGCCCGCCTTCAAGCGGCCGCGCGCGACGAGGCAGTGCCACGCGGTCTCGTAGTTGCCCAGCAGGTTGCATGCTTCATCGAAGGTGAGCGCGCCCGGAATTCTCTTTACCGCTTCAACCGGAGCGACCGCGTACGACGCGAATCCGCCCCAGCGCTGGTAGCCGCCCATTGAGCGCGGCCCAGCCAGGAAGGGGTCTACCAGCACCCGTTCATCGATGCGGAACCCGGTGGCTTCGACGCCCGACCATGCGACCACGCCAGCGAATTCGAGCCCGGGGCAGTAGGGCGGCTTCAACAGGTGCTGATACTGACCGCTGGTCATCAGCAGGTCGACCCAGCCCACCGAGGCGCTCTTGATCGCCACCACCACATCGCGCGCAGACAGCTTGGCGGTGTCGGGGAAAGGCATCGGCTCGAGTGTCAAAAACTTCTCGAGCGCTTCGGGAGGCGTTTCACCGAACTCGGACACCACGACGCGCTGACCAAGATTCATGGCGATGTTCAGAGGTCGACTTGCATTCCCAACTCGACCACCCGCCCAGGCGGAATGCCGAAGTATGAAGTCGCCGGAAGAGCGTTGCGCGAAACAAACGAGAAGAGCGCCTTGCGCCACCGGCTCATCTCGGATTTTCCCGAAGTGAGCAGCGTCTCGCGGCCGAGGTAGTAGCTGGTGGTGGAAGGCTCGCAGACCAAGCCTTCGTCGCGCGCGCGCAGCAACAAAGCGGGCACGTTCGGCGTTTCCATGAAGCCGAACTTCGCGACGATGCGAAAGAACCCCTGGCCACAGTCCTCGACTTTGAGCCGGTCTTCCTTGGCCACCGTCGGCATGTCTGCCGGCAGTATCGACAGCAACACCACTTGCCGATGCAGAACCTGGTTGTGCTTGAGGTGGTGCAGCAATACCGGCGGAGTGCCCTCTGACGAGCCGGACATGAACACCGCGGTGCCACGGACCCGATGCGGAGGGTTGGCGGCGAAGTCCTCGAGGAGGTTGTCGAGCGGCACCAGCGTCTGTGCGAAGCGCGCACCCAACAACTGTCGGCCGCGCTTCCAGGTTGTCATCAAGACGAAGATGCCGACCGCGAGGGCAATCGGAAACCAGCCGCCATCGAAGAACTTGAGCAGGTTTGCTCCGAAGAACGAGATGTCGAAAAAGAGAAACAACGCAGCCAGCGGCAACGCTTTCCACAGACTCCAGCCCCAACGGCGGGTGACGACGAAGTAGTAGACGATGGAGGTGATGCCCATCGTGCCGGTGACGGCGATGCCATACGCCGCCGCGAGGGCGTCGGATTCTTTGAAGGCAAACACCACCAGGACACAGGCCACAGCCAGCGCCTGATTGATTTCCGGAATGTAAATCTGCCCCTCGTTCTTCGACGAAGTGTGAATGATGGTGACGCGGGGAAAGTAGCCCAGCTGGACTGCCTGCCGGGTCAACGAGAATGCTCCGGAAATCAGCGCCTGGCTGGCGATGACCGTCGCCGCCGTGGCGAGGACCACCATCGGATAGAGCATGGACGCTGGCACCAACGCCCAGAAAGGCCGCGCATGGTGGCCCATCTCAAGCATGTAGGCGCCTTGGCCAAAGTAGTTGAGCAAGAGAGCAGGGAAGACGATGACGTACCAGGTGAGCCGAATCGGCCGGGTTCCGAAGTGGCCCATGTCTGCATAGAGCGCCTCGCCTCCGGTGATGCAGAGCACGACGCTGCCAAGCACTGCGAACGCGCGTTCTCCGTTTGCGATGAAGAAATTCACCGCGTACACGGGATTCACTGCGTACAGAACTTCGGGCTTCTGGATGATGTAGTTGATGCCAAGCAGCGAGATGGCGAAGAACCACAGCAGCGTGACGGGTCCAAAGATGGCGCCGATGCCCGCGGTGCCACGGCTCTGCACATAGAAAACGGCGAGCAGGATTCCGACGGTGATGGGGACAATTAACGGCTTGGCGGCCTGGGTCGCAAGCTCCAGCCCTTCGACTGCTGACAAGACAGAGATCGCGGGAGTAATGACTCCATCGCCATAGAGCAGCGCTGCGCCGAAGAGTGCCAGCAGGACGATTGCATTTCGCATTCCTTTGCTGCGCGCATCGAGCTTCTGCGGAATCAACGCCAGCAAGGCGAAGATACCGCCTTCACCCTTGTTGTCGGCCTTCATGATGAAGCCGAGGTACTTCACGGCGACGACCACTGCGAGGCTCCAGAAGACGAGCGACAAGACTCCGAGCACGTTGTCGTGGGTCACCGCCACCGCGTGTTGGGTGACCACGCCGTCCTTCATCTTGAAGCACTCTTTGATCGCGTAAAGGGGGCTGGTTCCAATGTCTCCATAGACGATGCCGAGCGCGCCAAGCATCAGCACCAACTTCCCTTTGCGACTGGAAGGGTGGGGCTCCGGCTCAGGCGCCACGGCTGGGTCAGCAGCGCCAGGAGCTTGACCAGGGGTTGGGGTGCTCATTTTCACTGCGGCATAACACGCTCGGTGGCATCACCAAGGGTCAGCGAACACCTACTCGTGCCACCCCGGGCTTCAGTTGTTGAGGATGCTGGGCTTCGACGACAAATCCATCTCGTAGATTCCGAAGTTCCCTGCCGCGATAAACGCGATGTCACCAGCAAACACCATATGTGTCGCCCAACCCAGGGTGCGCAGGAAGTGCTGGCCCACCGGAGCGCTCAAGTTGCTCACATCAACCGCCAACACTCCATCACCGGGTAGCTTCACGAAGAGACGGTTTTCGAAGACCCCCATCAACTGCGCAGCGTAGGTGCCAACCGGTGCCGAGAACGTCTTGGTGAGGCGGCCCTGGCTCAAGTCGAGAATTGTCAGCGCATCCGACGACGGCACGTACGGCGTCGTCGAAGCGTCCTCGTAGGCGTAGAACCAGGCGTACCCCTTGCGCAGCGTCATGAAGAGGCGATCAGCATCGCCCACCATGTCGCCCACCTGCATCCCATCGAGCCCGAGCGTGTCGAGCAGCGTCGCCTTGCCGTTAGCGCTGCTTTTCACCAGGTGAAGCCGCGCGTCGGGCACCCAATGGTGGGTGGTCTTGTTCGTCACCCGGTTGAAGCGTTCATCGGTCGAAAGGAAGATGCGATCGCCGTTCTTTTGCGACGCCCGAATCAAGCGGCCCGGGATGTTGATCAGCGTCTGCGGGGTTAGCTCGGGGTTGAAGATTTCCGCGTAGTACCGCATTTGCGCGAAGCGAGTGCCATCGCCGGCGTCGAACGAGCCAATCTGTTCCTTGAAGTTGGCGATCAGCTCGGCCCCGTTGCCGATCAAGTTGATGTACTGCCGACCCACGGCCGAGTAGCCGTTGCGCGAATCGTAGGTCTGGGTCGCGAGCTTGCGCGTCGACACCTTCGGCTTCGCCGGCTCACGCAAGTCGAGGAAGATCAACAGCTGCGTCAACGTGTTGGTGTTGTCACGCGTCCAGCTGAGCAGCCCAAGTCCCAGCTCGCTCGCCGCCCAGCTGCCCCCGTAATAGCTCGGGTAGTAACCCCAACCGCCGCAGCCGTACCAAACGTACGGCATCGTTTGAGTCGGCAGCTCGGTTTCAGAGAGCTTCACCGGCGCGGTCGGAACGCTGAGGTCGTAAATCAACGCTTGCGTCTTGCGCTGGTAGTATTCCGTGGCGGTGTCGTTCGCCTGCCGGAAGAGCACGAGCAGGTTGTTGAACTGCATCACTTGTTGCACGCGGGCGACGGTGAAGCTCGCCACCACTGCTCCGTCGTCGAGCCCCTTGACCGCGCGCTTGACCCGGAACTCGGTCGCGCCCGGTTGGTAGCTGTCTGCGCTGCCCTGCTGCACTTCGTCGACCACGAAGTCGCCGAAGCGGTGCAGGCGCTGGTGATACGGAGCGACCTCGATCGTCGACTGTGCCACCGGGCTGTCGAGGTTCTCAATGTCAGTCACTGACACGTGGGTCTCGCTCAAGTTCACCATCATTCGGCGTTCGGTGGTGCCCTGGTGAGTGAAGACGATGCTGCGCTTCACGTGTCCCGCTCGGTGGACGACAGTGCCGTGATTGGTGAGCACCCTCTGGTTGAGATGGTCCTTTGCCGGGTCATAGGCCGCGAGATTAAACGACATCAGCCCGACCGCCGATTCGGGGCGGTACCACCACCATGCGTTTTCAGCGCCGTTCTTCGCGTAGTAGTTGACCGGCACGCTGACGACGTTCGCCTTTGCGTCCGAGTGCATGCCGAGCATCTTGTGGGCCTGGTCGAGATTCCAGTTGAGCTCGCTCCATACCCATGACGCATTGTTCACGGTGACGCACCTGCGCTGAACCAACCGAATCGCGTTCAGGTTCTGGACATCAATCACGCTCACCGAGACGTTGGCCGCCCAGCCTGTGGCAGGCGTACCGAAGCCCGAGCAGGTGGTGTCATTGTCGCGGCCAATGCCAAGCAGGAACTTCCCACCTCCAACGAGGCGGAAGACGTTCATGTCGCCTGAGAGTCCGTCGATGGCTGAGAGAATCGACAGGCGGGTCGGGTCGGCGAATGAGATGGCGTAGAGGGGGTCGATTTGCCGGGCGGTGATCGCGAATGCAACGCTGCGGGTGGTGTCGAAGGTGCTGCCTCGAACGGTCTCGTTGGGCTTACCGAACGAAAGGCTGCTGACGCGAACTGGCATGGCGCCGTCGGTCACATCCCACGATTCGATGGTGTTCTGAACGAAGCTGGTGCCCGAGCAGTTGAGAGAGTTCCATTCCTGCCGCTGGAAGATGCCCAGGTAGTAACCCTTGCCGGTCGTCGCGTCGTGAATGTAGGTCTGCTTGAACTGGTCGTTGAGCGCGCCGTACGTCGAGAAATGCGAGTGCAACCGAATTTTCCCTTCGGGATTCGAGATGTCGATGACGGACACCACCGCTTCCTGCATCGATTTCGAGGCTCCACAGCTGTACTTGCTGCCAGAAACCCAACCATAGGTTTGCCAATTCTCGACGACGTGCAGGGTGTTCGCGGTCGCAGAAATGGTGACGCCCGAGAAGTAACGGCTGCTCGAAACCCCGCCAGCGCTCGCGTTGTAGGCCCCGCCTTCGAAGACCTTCAGCTTTTCGACCAGCACGGTGTTCTTCGGGTTCGAGGTGTTGAACGAGTACACCCACGCTTGCTCGGTGCGTTCCTTCGCGTAGGGATAGCCAGGGTAGTAATACGACTGGGGCAGATGCGAGACGACGTAGACGGTGTCGTCAATCTTTCGCGAAACGCCTTCTTTGAGCTGGCCGATGATGTCAATCGTCTGAATGACTTTCGGGTTGTTGATGTCTTGAATGTCAATCGCGACCAATTGAGAGACATTGTGGCGCTTGAAGCTCAGGCCTTGAATGTCTTGGGTGACGTAGAGCGCGTCACGCAGCAGCGCGTAGACAGTGGTTGGGGTGACGAACATCTCAATCGGATAACCATGGATCGGCAGCCGCGAGACTTGGCTGGGGTTCTTCGGGTCGTTGAGGTCGTAGATGATGAAGCCGCGGTAGGTGTTCAAATAAAACAACCGGTTCGAGTCGACGCGGTAGATGTCGGCTTCCTCGACGTTTCCGGTTCGGCCGCTGGGGGCCTTGCTGTCGCTGGAAGGTGGAGCGCCCGGCCCCGCCTGGCCCGCAGCGTTGCGGCTGTCTTCAGGGCCACCCAGGGTATAGGAGCTCGAGTAGTCGCGCTCGAGGGTGATGAAGTCTTGTTGGCCGGTAACGATTGGATTGTCGGGTGTGGTGCCAGGTGGCTTGCTCGAGCTGCACCCGACTGAAACGAAGACGACCACCCACCCAATCGAATTCCAAAGGCGATTCATGTGAGCTCTCCTGCCGAGGAAAATGAGATTCGAGTGGGCGACCGCAAGCTGCATACCATCACGCAGCCCGTGTGAAGTCGGGCGGTTGCGAGCTTAAGTCAGCGCAGCAAGTGACAGAATCTTGAGGGCCACACCGAGGACTTTCGTGGGATACGGCGGTGGAATGGAGCTCGAGATTTTCACCGATGGAGCGTGTCGCGGAAATCCCGGCCCTGGGGGCTGGGGTGCGTTGCTGCAGTGGGGCGTGCGCGAACGTGAGCTGTGCGGGGGCGAGCGCGAGACGACCAACAATCGCATGGAGCTCACCGCCGTCATCGAAGCGCTCAAGGCAATCACCCGCCCGCTGCCGGTTCGCGTTCATACCGATTCAACCTACGTGCAGCAGGGAATCTCGAAGTGGATTCACGGCTGGAAGAAGAACGGCTGGAGGACGTCGGCGAAAGAGCCGGTGAAGAACGTTGACCTATGGGTGGCGCTCGACGCGATCGTCGCTCAGCACACGGTGGAATGGAAATGGGTCAAAGGCCACGCGGGCCACGTCGGAAACGAGCGCGCAGATCTGCTCGCCAACCGCGGCCTCGAAGAATTGCTGCGGCGGTGAACAGCAGCGCGAAGAATGGCGCAGCCCCGCTGGACTGACAGCCGCCACAACCCGACGTCCGCGCCCCCGGATTCGACACCGGTTGGGTGGTGCAGAAGCCGCCTGAGCAGCGGTTCGGCGGCACGCAATGCGCGTCGGTGGTGCAGGTGCCCCGACACTTGCCGACGCTTCCACACAAATACGGGGCGCAGCTCGGTGTGCCCGTGGCGCCTTCCTCCAACAGGGTGCAGGTGCCGACTGTGCCTGGAAGGTTGCAGACATCGCAGCCGCCTGAGCATTTGTTGTCGCAGCAAACGCCGTCCGCGCAGTTGCCGGAAGCGCAGGTGTTTCCAGCGACGCACGCGCTGCCTGGCGGCGATTTCTCGACGCAGACTTGATTGACGCACACATGGGTCGCGATGCAGTGGAAGTCTCTTTCACAGCCGGCAGGACAAGCGTGGGCTCCGCGGCACAGGTACGGCGCGCAGCTGGGGTCGCCAACGAAGCCTTCGGGTCTCGGCAGGCAGGTGCCCATTCCACCGTCGGCAATGCACGAGTCACAGCCGCCGGTGCACGCGGTGCCGCAGCACACGCCATCCGCGCAGCTGTTCGAGTGGCAATCACCTGCGCTGGTACACCGGAAGCCGTCAGACAGTTTAGGCAGGCAGGCAGAACCGTTGCAGCGGAACCCAAGCAGACAGCCCGCGTCGCCCGTGCACTGCCTTGGGCAGTTGGTGGATATGCCGTCGCACAGGTAAACGCCACAGTTCTTCCCTGTGTCTTTGGGGCTCGTGGAGCAGCGCCCGACGCTGCCGGGCAGGCTGCAGCTTTCGCAACTTCCGACGCAGGCGCGATCGCAGCAGACGCCTTCAACGCAGAACATGGAACCACACTCGCTCGAGAAGGAGCAGGGTGAACCTGAGGCAGCCCGCAGCACGCAGACTCCCGCATCACAGGTGTGGGTCGCGACGCACTGCTGGTTCGTCATGCACGAAGTGGGACAATCGACCGACGCTCCAGCGCAGCGATAGGGCATACAGCTCGGAGTACCGGCCGCTCCGGGGGACGGGACGCAGGTTCCCTGGGTGTCGCACGCATCGCATGCGGCGCTGCATTCGCTGTTGCAGCATTTGGCGTCAGCGCAAATGCCAGTCACGCATTGGTTGGCGCTCGTACAGGCGGCGCCGCGCACACGCTGAATCCCGCAGCTGCCGGCGGCGCAGTAGTGGCCCACTGCGCAATCCAAATCAACCAGGCAGGACGATGGGCAGGATGACGACGAGCCCGAGCATGCTTGGGGTGAGCAGGCGGGCGATCCAGAGCTGCCTGCTGGCGCGTGGGTGCATATTCCTGGGCTCGAGGGGAGGTCACACGAATCGCAGGCACCGTTGCAGGCCGTGTCACAGCACACTGCGTCAACGCAATGACCCGAAGGGCAAGCAGTCGCCGTCGCACAGCCAATTCCCGCAGTCTTCGGCGAATAGAGCTCGGCCCAGGGCACCGCGGCTGTGAGCTCACCTCCCGCCACCAGCACCTTTCCATTCGGCAAGTGGGTTGCCGTGTGGTGCACGCGGCCAATCGTCATCGTGGCTGCGCTCTTCCAGGTGTCGGTGGCTGCATCATAGAGCTCGGCGGAAGCCAGTGGAGGCATCGAGCCGCCAGTGACCAGTACCGTGCCCGAGGGCAGCAGGGTGCTCACATGGGAATAGCGCGCGACCGCCATCGAGCCGGCCGGTGTCCAGAGGTTGGTGAGTGGGTCGTACAGCTCGGCAGAGCTCAACGCGCCCAGCCCTTGTCCGCCGACCACCAGCACCTTCCCGTTGGGAAGAATGGTCGCCGTGTGCCTCGCGCGGGCGGTCAGCAGGCTGGATACAGCGGTCCAACTGGTGGCGGCGGGATCAAAGAGCTCGACGGACCCGACCGGGCCGCCACCCACGAAGCCGCCGACAACGAGGACCTGGCCGTTCGGAAGCAGCGTCGCGGTCGCGAAAACCCGTGGGGCAGTCGTAGGGGTGCTGGTCCAGCTGTTCGCTGTCGGGTCGTAGACCTGCGCTTGCGGAGAGCCCGACGCTCCTCCTACGACGAGCACCCTGCCGTCGGCGAGCAGGG
>JANOHG010001159.1:0-2693 GCA_031406375.1 Archangiaceae bacterium
GTCAACGGCGTTCACATCGACGGGCTGTCGCCACAGGTCTTCATCGAGTGGCAGGTGTTCCTCGATCTCTTCGTCGCCAAACGGGTCCCCACCGATTCGAAGCTGCGAAGCTTCGCGCCGTTCATTTTCGACAGCGTTTTCGGCTCGCAAATGGCGCTGCCCGACACCCGTTTCACCCAATACGCCACCCGAGACGAGGCGGTGGCGGCATGGAAAGCCGAGCCCAAGCTGAGGGTAATCTTCGAGAGCGGTGCAGGAGACACCAGCGATCTGGGCGCACCGAAGGGCGCTTTCGAGCACAGCTTCAATCAGTGGCCTCCACCGACGTCGCCTCTTCGTCTCTTCTTCCAGCCGGGCGGTTCGCTCGCGGCGACTGCGCCGACGCGCGCGGACTCGGCGTCGACCTTCCGCCTCGATCCGACGCGTGGGGCCCGGGGGGTGCTCGCTGCGGGAGGCGACGTTTGGGCAAAGCTGCCCGCCTACGACTGGAAGCAGCCATACCCAGGTGACGCGGTGGTGTTCGAAGGAGAAGAGCTCACCTCCGACCTGGCGCTGATAGGAACTGCCAGCGTAGATCTCTGGATCAACTCGCCTGTCGATGACGCAGATTTGCAGGTCACGCTGTCCGAGGTTCGTCCCGACGGGAAAGAAACCTACGTGCAGTCAGGCTGGTTGCGCGCGGGTCACCGGAAGCCCGGGCCCACCTCTACCGAGACGTGGCCTGCACAAACCTTCGAGCATAAAAACTGGGCCACGCTGCCGCTCAACCTGTGGACCCAGGTCAGGGTCGCCACGGCGGGCTTTTCCCACGTGCTTCGAGCGGGTTCGAAGGTGAGGATCACCGTCGACACACCGGGCGGCACCCGGGCCGACTGGCGCTTCGCGCTCAAGAAGTTCATGGGAGACGTTCGCTACGCGGTTGGTCACGACAGTGTGCACGCTTCGAGCGTGGTGCTGCCGCGGGTCGAAGGTTTGGCGATTCCCGCCAAGCGTCCCCCTTGCCCCTCGCTTCGCGGTCAGCCCTGCCGCGACAGAGTGGCCTTCACCAACCTGCCGCGTTGACGCATCAAGCGTCGACGATGCTCTTGAACCCACCGTAGAGCATTCGCTTCGGATCAAACGGCATCTGGCCCATGTCGCCCGGAAGCATCGCCTTCATCACCTTCGCATTGACGCGATCTCGGTGAGCACGCGACTTGAAGACAATCCACGAGAAGACGACCGTTTCGTTGGGCTTCACTTTGATGCCCTTCGTGAACGGTATGCCGATGGTGCCGTTCATGTCGTCAGCGACACACTCATGAAATTCCAGCGCACCGTGCTTGAGCCAGAGCTTCGCGCCTTGCTGCGCCATCTTCCGGTAGCTCTGCAGGTTCTGCTTGGAAACAGGAAGGACGAATCCATCGACATAGCGGGCCATCAGGCTCCTTGCGGGTTGGGCAGCAACTCTACCTACTCACGCGCACGCCGATCGCCTTGAGCAAATCGAGCGCCTGATTCACTTGTTCCCATACTGTCACCGCCTTCAGCGAGCCTTCTGTGTCCAACTGCAGTGATTGCTTCGCGGCCCTCGCCAGCCGAGCCAGGTGCTCGCGGCGCCAATGGGTTGGCGATGAGCGCTGGCCAGTTCCGAGGCGTTCGCGCAGCTGGGCACACCACAAACGAAAGAAGCCCCCCGATGCGCTGGGAGGCTTCGTTCAATCACAGAGAAGGTTCGTCTGGGATGATTACAGCGAGAACGCCGGGTCGCACGCGTACACGGTGCACGCGAACTTACCGCCCGTCCACGACTGCAGCTCATAGCCTTCGGCGCACGCAGGCACGAACAGCGCACAGGCGCCCGGGGTAACGCAGGCAGCCGGGAGCACGCAGCGATCTTCGTTGCGCGCGTAGCTTCGAACCTTGCCCACGGGGCACGCTGGCATCTTCACCATCGGGCACGGGCCCGGCTGCTCGGGGAGCTTCACGAACACCTGGCTTGCGGACAGCAGCTGCTCGTAGCTGCCCGAGATCAGAGCGCCGTTCTCGAGCTTGCCGGTGACGATCGCCGAATGGTCAGCAATTCGGCTCTTCAGCCACGTCTCGCTCACGAGGGAAAGCGTCGCGTCGGTGACTTTGAGCCCGTCGACAAGCGGGCCGCCGCCAACGTTGAGCTTGGTTGCCTTCATCGTGGGGCACGGCGCCTTGAAGCACTGAATGTTGGCGCGCTCGACCTTGAAGAACGGCTGCCCGACCACTGCCGTCACACCTGGCAAGCCGCGGTAGACAGAGCTGACGACAAATGCGCGGGTGTTGAAGCTGTCGGCGGGGCCGAGCTTGCCGCGGTAAACGACCTGGCCGACTTCACCCTCTTGCGCCTTGACGATGGTGGCCTCATCGAGACCCGACTTCGAGAAGTCGAACGAGTTGACGTATCGGGGAACGGGGGTGACGCGGTTGACGTCCGTTACCCACCAACCTCCGCACATCGGCGACGCGCACTTGCGAAAGTCGCGGGTGAACGTCACGTAGCTGCGCGAGGTGGTCGACAGCTCGGCGCCATCGCTCTCGAGCTCATCGGGCGCGTTCACTTCCGTCTGCGAAACACCACATCCCACAAGCATCAGTACAGCTACCATCGCGGTATTTTTCACGTGTACTCCTAATAGGGTTGAGTGGGCGCGAGTAGCACCATGGCGCACACGGCGTCTAGT
>JANOHG010001167.1:0-9803 GCA_031406375.1 Archangiaceae bacterium
GCACCCAAGGTCAACCGCAACAGCCCCGGTTGCTTCTCGCGGGCAACGGTGATCCGCCCTTTGGGATCGAACGCCATCGCCACCCACGAATCCTCGCCGGGCTGCGCGGAGCGGAGCAACTCAACGGTGAAACCGGCGGGCACGCGGATGTCGGCAGGATCGGTGGCGTGGTTCGCACCCTTGGCGAGGGTCCAACTGTTGTAGGCATCCACGGCGCGGTTGGGGTCGAACGGATTCTGATCCGCCTTTGCGTCCACGCGACCAAGACGCGCAACAGCGGTGGGCTTGTCTCCGGCGTGACGGGTACCTGACCACGATCCATCGGTGACGATCCATTCGTGTCGGCCGGAATCAAGGACGAGTTCGAGAATCACGGCGACGGCGGCGTTGCTGCCCGTCGAAGCTTCGAGGCTCAACTCGTTCTGACCCGTACGTCGCCACCTTCAGAAGCACCGCATGAAGTTCCATCCCAGTCATTTGGGGCATCATCAAATCGCAGAGGATTACGTCGAACACCTCTCCGTCGCCGATTCGCTTCAGAGCTTCTTCGGCTCCGGTCAGCGTGACCACCTCGTGCTCGGGCGAAAGCGAGCGCCGCACCGCCTTCGCGACCATCGGCTCGTCGTCCACCACGAGAATTCTGCCGCGTCGGTGGGCGGCGGAGGTGCGCGCGATGGTCGGCCCTTCTTCTTCGCCAAGCTCTGCGGGCGCGGGCAGGAGCGAGACTCGGAACGTGGTGCCTTTGCCGACCTCACTCTTGACCTCTATCAAACCGCCGAAGCCCGTTACGATTCGATGGCAAATTGACAACCCGAGTCCCGTTCCTACGCCTATCGGCTTGGTCGTAAAGAACGGAGTGAACAATCGGCCGAGAACCTCGGGCGAGATGCCCGGCCCGGTGTCGGAAATTTCGATGACCCCGCGACCGAACGTGCTCTGGGTGGCGACCTCGAAACTTCTCGGGGATGAGCACCTCGATGGGTTTCCCGACCAACTCGTCCTGCGAGTAGCCGAACAGATTCACTGCCTGCTTGTTGATGAGCCGGATCAAGCCTCGGTCGCCGACCACGACCGTCGCGTCAGGCGCAGCCTCAAGGAGCCCGCGAAACAGTTCTTCGCGCTTGCGCAGAGCTTTTTCTTGCACCGCCTCCTCAGTCTTGTCTCTGAACACCATGATGACCCCGTGGATGCCTCCCGCCGGGTCACGGATTGGGGCGGCGCTATCGGCAATCGGTCGCTCAGCTCCATCGCGTGAAACGAGAACTGTGTGGTTTGCCAGCCCCACGACCAGTCCGTCACGCAGCGCTTTGCGCACAGGGCTTTCAACGGTCGCGCGGGTTTCCTCGTTGAAGATGCGAAAAACCTCTTCGAGGGGTCGCCCGTTGGCGTCCCGCGCCGTCCAGCCCGTGAGGTGCTCGGCCATTGGGTTCATTCGCACGATGTTGCCCGCTCGGTCCGTGGCAATCACCGCGTCGCCGATGCTGTTGAGCGTTGTCGCCAGCTCCTCGCGACTCTGCCGGAGCGCCTCCTCCGCCTCTTTCAAGCGAAGCTCGACGGTCACGTCCTTGCAGCAGAGCGCCACATGGCGGACGGCGAGTTGGGCGTCGATGAGAGGCACCATCGTCATCTGAATGCCGACTCGACGCCCCCCCTTCACCTCAACATGCTTCACCTCTCGTGCGTCAAACCAGAAGCCGGGGGTCTCGACGGTCTCGCCAGCGAACGCTCGATGGAGCAGCGGCATGAGGCCCTGTTGCGTTGCCTGCTCATCCTTGAAGAAGTTGTAGCCGATGGGAGGTTCTGCTCCGAACAGCTCGGTGTATGCCCGATTGGCGAGGGTGAGTTCCCCTTGGCAGTCAACAAGAGCGGCGGCGTAGGGGGCGTGAGCGAAGACGACTTGGAGCAGGAACTGCGGGTCATCCACAGCTCGAAGGCGTTCGGCGATTCGCTGAACCTCCGCGAGCCCCAGAGACGAGTTGGCGGTCTTACTCGGGCTCTCTATCGACACGGTCCACCCCCCCCGCTTGGAACATGAACTCAGAGCTGCGTCAAACACCGTGGGGAGGTCGCGTGAGACCCCGCGCGAGGACCACAGCTCGCCCCTGCGAAGGAAGATCCACCTGTGAACGTGACCGCGGCAACCTCTCGGTGCTGAGCGTCGCGGTCATCTTTGCTTCGGTGGCCAGGAATGGCGGATGACACTCGCTCCCAGGTGCCTTCGTTTCTCGCTGGCGGGGCTTACTTGAAGGGCTCGTCGCGCACCGGCAACGAGATGGCCGCGGGCAGCTCGTAATGCCACCATTCCATCGGGTTGCGCTTGAACCCCGCGCCTTCCATCGCCTCGAGCAAGATGTGGCGGTGCAACATCGCTGCGGGCGTACCCGTGGCGTCTTTGTGGTGCGCCGCCTTGGTGAAGTTGTCGTACGGCGTTGGCATCTCGACATCTGCGCCGTCGAGCGTCACCAGGGTCAAATCGACGGCGGCGCCCCGGTTGTGAAGACTTCCTTTCTTGTTTGGATCCGCCACGTACCCAGGCTTGGGGAACACCTTCCACAGCTCGAACTGCACCGAGAGCGGCCGGTAGCAGTCCCACACTTTCAATCGGTAGCCCTTGGCCTTCAACGAATTCGCCGCCGCTTGCAGCTTCTTCGCCGCCGACGAAAGCAGCAGACACTTTGCGCTGTCGGGGTAGACCTTCAGCTTCATGAAGTTGTCAGCGGTGGCGTAGCGCAGGTCGACTACCAGCTCGGGAACAACGCCGGTCGCCTCGACCAACGGCTCGGGCGCCGCCGCCAGCGAAAACCAGAGCAGGGCAGTCATCATCTGCAGACTCAACGTACGTACCGGGTCGGATCATTCACTGCCGCGTCGGCGAACCCTTTGCTGCGCAGCTGGCAGCTGTCACATCGACCGCAGGCGAGGTCACCCACCGGGTCGTAGCAAGAATGGGTAAGCGCGTAGTCGACCCCCGCGCTGGTGCCGGCCCGAATGATGTCTGCCTTCGTCATTCCCGACAGCGGCGCGTGGATGGTGAAGCGCGCACCCTGAACTCCTGCTTTGGTCGCAAGCTGCGCCAACGCTTCGAAGGCGCGAATGAACTCAGGGCGACAGTCAGGGTAGCCGCTGTAGTCGACCGCGTTGACGCCGATGAAGATGTCGGTTGAGCCGATCACTTCGGCGAGCCCTAATGCGAGGGCGAGGAAAACGGTGTTGCGGGCGGGGACGTAGGTGGGAGGAATGTCGCTGGCCATCGCGGCTTCTTCGCGATCCTTGGGCACCTCGATGTCGGCGGTGAGCGCACTGCCGCCAATCTCTCGCAGCGAGAGCGAGACAATTCGAAAGTCGGTGACGCCCATCGAAGTCGCTACCGCCCTTGCGCGTTCGAGCTCAATCGAATGCCGCTGCCCGTAGGAAATCGCCAGACACACCGGCGCAAAGCCTTGCTGCTTGGCGAGCGCAAGGCACGTCGTCGAGTCGAGCCCGCCCGACAGCAACACGACCGCAGTCTTGGGCGTCACTTCCGTTCTCCGGTCAATCGGTACTGAAGCAAGCACGCGCACAGCGGATCGCAGGTTCCGATGCCGACAATCTCTTCAAACAAGTCGCCGCACGCCCGCACCGCGTCAAACCCCGTTTCGGTGCTGCCAGGCAGCCTCACGCCTGCGTCGTCGTTCGGTACGCCGCCATCCAGCGGGTTTGCAGGGCAGCGGTCCCCCACGGCGGTGCTTTGCGACTTCGACAGCAAGGCAACCTTCAGCGTCTCGACGACGCGCATCTCACAGGTGGTTGAGCACGTTCCGCCGTCGGGCAGCTTGAAGGTTCGCGGCGCTGAATGACTCGAGGTGACGACTTGCCCGTCGAACCCTGCGTCGCGAGAGAGGTCGTTGATGGTGAGGAACACGCCTCCGCCATCGCGGAAGCGCGAATAGGTTCCCGAGAAGTCGAAGCTGGCGCTCGAGATGTCGGGCAGACCACAGGAAATCATCACCGGCTCGGCATGAAATTGGTACAGGCCCATGTTTTCGTCGCCGGGCGGGCCTGGATCTGCCGGACATCCGCAGAGGGCCAAAGCGGCGGTGACGAAAACGATGCGCATCATCGCGCGCCACCTTACACGACCGGTTTCGGTGGAACCGTTCGCAATCCTCCTGGCGCGAAGGGTCAGCTGCCCAGCCGTTCGAGCGCGCGGCGTGCGACGGCGATGAAGGCGGCACTGGCTGGCAGCATCTCTGCTGTCTGCATCTGTTCGGGGTCCTGGCCACGCGCACGTGGGTCGAGCAACGCCAACACGCGCCCCGCCGAAAGCGGCGATGGGTAAGCGTCGAAGGCGAGCACCGCGGCATGGGCCAACGCCTTCACTTCACCGGGCTGGCGCAGCGTGTGCCCTTCTTCGCCCAGCGCGAGTGCGAGCGCGAGTAGGTACGTCAGCTCAGGCTGCCCGAATACGGCGAGCGCGCCCGCACCGATGACCACCATCCCCGTCGCGGCGAGCCAGGCCTCCGGACCCCCCGTCGGGTCGAGCCCGATGATGACGCCTCTCGCGCCAAGCCCCAACAGAGCGTCATCGAGCGCCGCCTTCAGGCGCGGCATGTTCATGTCCGTTACTTCGAGCAGACCGTCGGGAATCGGAGGGAACCGGTACGCATCCGGAGCATCGACGGCCTCGGTGCGCACCAGGGGAGCTTGAGCGTGCCCTGCGGTGAGCGCCGCTCCGAAGCCATCGGCAAGCTCGGCGTCAGCTTTGCGGTTCAGCGCTCGCAGTGCCTCGGCAAACAGCGTCCAGCCATCGGCGTCGCCCGCGCCCGTGTTCGCGAGCAGCTGCGGCCAGACCTTCACCGCCAGCGCAGCACCTTGTGGAGTGGGAGACAGCCGTTCAGCGAGGAACCGCAGCGTCGCCAGCCCCAGCTTCTTCCCGACGAAAAGCTTCTCGCCCAGGCGAACGGCCATCGGGATCAACTCGGCCTGAAGGTACCCTGCGAGAATCCCTTCCATCTCGTCCGTTGAAGTGGTGACGCGTTCGCGCAGCTGCAATGCCTCACCAGTGAATCCGAGCGCGCTGGCGAGCCTGGCGCGGCGGGCGAGGTTCTCGGGCGTCTCGGGCAACTCGGCCAACAAGCGCAGCGCATCGCGGGGGCGATTTTGCGCTTCAAACGCGTCGACAAGCCCGGGCCGGTGGCTCTCGACTGCTTGAGGCCCAGCCAGCACACTGAGCCGATCGACGATCTCGATGAAGCGCGCCGGGTCCTCTGCCTGAGTCAACGCCGCGAGATGACCGACCGCGGCGATCGATTTCTCGTCATCCCTCAGTGCCTGCTCGAATGCCTCGCGCGCCTGCTTCGGTTGAACCTTTAGCAGCAGCTCGCCTCGTTCGACGTGCAGCGCTGAACGGGCAAGGCCGTTCTCTTCCAGCGTTGAAAGCTCGAGCAGCGCGCTGACCGCGTCCTCGAGGTGTCCAGTCTCTTTGCGTAAATCGGCGACCTTCCGAAGCAGCGACGTGCGCAACGCAGGCAGCTTCTGCGCGGCCGACTTCCAAAGGATTTCACGGGTGGCAACGTCGAATGCACCGGCGTGCGGAAGCAGCTGCTCAAGCAATCGTGGGCGCGGGTCCTCGAGCGCCGCTTGAATGACCGAGGTCAGCGCGCCGGTCTGGGTGAGGTGTTGCAATGCTAATGGCGAACCGAACGTCAGCAGCAGCTCTGCCCACACTTTGTGAGCACGCGCGGTGGCGCCCGACTGCTGCAGGGCCTGCGCCAGCTGCTCGAGTTGCTCAGAGTCTGCGTCGGCCTCGAGCTGACTTGCCAACCGTTCGGCGTGCGCCGAGTTGCCGTCCGATCGCGCGAGTTCCCAAAGTGCTTCGGTCGACCGCGCGCTGTCCTTCGCAGCGTCGGCGAGCTTCAGCGCACCGACCCAGTCCTTCGCAGCCATCAACGGAGCGAAGCCAACCGCCAGCGCGCGCGAAGGCCGATTCAGCACCAGGAAGCGGTGGGCGAGCTCGGTCGGCGACACCGCGTCAGGATGCTCGCGAACGACGCGCTCGAGAACGTCGAAGGCTTCGTCGGGCTCGTCGGCTTGCTCCCACGCTGCGACCGCGTCGATCAACAGCTGTCGCTGCTGCCGTGGGTCTTTGGCGCTAAGGCCGGCCGCCGTCACCAGCGCCTGTGCGGCCCGTCGCGGCTGTTTCATCGCGCGCGCAAGCTCGACCATCAACACCAACACCTCGACCGATGGGCGCAACGACAGCGCCTCGCGGCTGGCGACCAGCGCACGCTCGAGGTTTCCGCCCTGCTGAAAGGCGCGGGCGGCCGCCACCAATCGGCTCGACTTCTCGTTGCCCGATTCGAGCGACGCCCGTTCCATCAGCACTTCGCCCAACGCGGCGCCGTTGGCCTGAGACTGCTCGAGAGAAATCAGCGCGTCGAGAGCGCCCAGGTAACCGGGCGAAGACGAGCCCCGCGAGCGCAGCGACTCGAACGCCTGGCGCGCACCTGGAATGTCGCCGGCGCGTTGACGAAGGCCTGCCAGCTCGAGCAGCACTTCGGCTGCGGCCTCATCCTGCAGTGTCGGCGCAAGGCGCGAGAGCGTGTCGAGCAGGCCGACCTCGTCGCCGTTGCGGCGCTGGTCGGCTGCGAGGCGACTGAGCGCTGCCACATTGCTGGGGTCGACCTTCGCGGCTTTGCGCCGCAAGTCGGTCGCGCGCGCGGCGTCCTGGAACTCGCGCTCGACCAGGTCTGCCGCTTCGAGCAACGCCGACGCGCCCTGTTCTCCGCCAGCGGCCTGCGCGAACTGCTCGTGCAGCCACATCAGCTCGCCGCTTTTTCCCATCGCACCCAGCGCTTGCTTCGCGCGCGCGTAGAAGCCTTCGTCTGACGGGAACTGCCGCACCAGCACCGCGAGCGCGGTCATCACGTCCTGTGGCTTCTCGGCGAGCTCGGCGGCGCGACGGTAAAGCGCCGTGGCTTCCGCGCCTTCGGTCTGCGCGGCCAGCTTCATCGTCGTGCGGAACAACCCTTCATTGTCGCGGGTGTGGGTGTACGCCTCGACGAGCAGCGAGAGCGCTTCACGGCCCTTGGCACCCTGTGGGTCCAGCTTGAGCACGGCCTCGAACGCCGTCGCCGCGTCGACGAATGCCTTCGCTTCGAGCGCCGCGTGACCGAGGCGATGCTGAAGCTTCAGCCGCAGTTCGGACGAGAGTCGTTCTGCGCCCAACTGCAGCAGACGGCGATCAAACGGCTGAGCTGCCCGCGCACCTCCGCTGGAAGCCGCCAGCTCAGCGCGCTGCTCGAGTGCGTCGAGATCATCCGAAGAAGCTGCGAGCAAGTCGTCCCACGCAGCAGCGGCTTCCAACGACTCGCCCGCATCGCTGAGCAGCCGCGCGCGACGCTTGAGCAGCTCGGCCGATTCGGTGGGCACCGCCCTCGCGCGTGCAAACAAGACGTCGGCCAGCGCGCGAGGCTCTTTGCCGGCGCGTTCTTCGAGAGTGAGGAACGCCGCGTCGTCTTCTGGGGCAGCCTCAAACGCCTGGTCTTCGCATACCCGCGCCCGCTCGTTTGCGCCCACCTCTAAGAAGGCCTTCGCAGCGGAAAGCCAACGGGTCGCCGCCTCAGGTCCCGATTCTTTCTCGGCGCGGCGGGACAACAGCACCGCGCGGCCCTGTGCGTCGCCCGACTCGATGAGGAAGGTGAGGTGCCGGGCAAATGCCGGGTGGAAAGGGTCTGCCTCGAGCAGCAACGCGTCGAAGTCGGCGGCTTCCTGATGACGCCCCAACTCGTGGAGCTGATCTGCGACCAGGCCGGTGAGCGCGGCGTCGTCGGGGTTGGCAGCGCGGGCGGCGAGCAGTGCCGCCGCCGCCGCGTGAGGCTGGTGGACTTTCTCCTTATAGAGCGCCGCCGCGCGCAGCAGCAGGCGAGCGCGCTCGGGCAGCGACGTCGCACGAAGCGCCGACTCTTCGAAGAACGCGGCAACGTCGGCGACGCGGTCTTGGCGCTCGTAGATCGCCAGCAACAGTGCCTCGGCATCGGCGAAGCCCGGCACGAAGACCAGCGCCTGCTTCAAAGCTGCCTCGGCCTGTTCGGGCGCCAGCATGGGCGCGCCGGGCGGCAGCGTTTCTCCGGTTGACGACTCGGCCGTCAGGCCCAGGTGCAGGCGCGCGAGCTGAACGAACGCGGCGGCTTTTCCGGTGTGGTCGGCGAACGACTCGAGGGTGCGTTCGAGCCAGTCGATCTCGGCGTCGCGATCTGCGCGGCGACGAGCGAGTGCGATTCCCATCGCGGCGGTCTGGCTCGTGCGGTCGAGGAGCCAGGCTTGCTGCAGCGACTGCTCGGCTCCGACCAGATCCAGCTTGCTGTCGCGCAGCAGCTCGGCCTGACGGACCCAGAGGGCCGCCGCGCGATCTGCGTGGCCTTCCTCGTCGCACAGCTCGGCCATCGCCTGCAGCGACTTCAGCGCCTCGTCGACGCGGCCTGCGGCCAGCGCGAGCTGAACCTCTTCCTCGTAAGTGACGAGCGCGCCTTCGACTTCCCCGATCACCAACTGCAGCGCGGCGATCTGCACCAACTCGTTCATCAGATCGCCGGTGCGGCCAGCCTCGCGAAGCAGCTGTGCGCGCTCGAGCCGAATCGGAAGCGCTGCGTCCGATTGTTCGGCGGCTCGCGCATACAGCTCTGCGGGCAGCTCGAAGTCCGCCAGCTCTGAGCGCGCCCGCCGCGCCAGAAGCAGCAGCCGTTCGACGGTGCGTGGCGAAGGCGAAAGCGCCCGTGCATGGGTGGCCAACAGGCCCAGCGCCTCGCGTGGGTTCTTTGGTTGCACCAGCGCAGCCAGCCGTTCGACCGCGACCGCGTTGTACGGTCGTTCTTGCCAGAGCCGGCGCAGCGTCTTCTCGGCCAGTGCTTCATCGCCGCTCTGCTCGGCGAGGTCAGCCAAACGCAACAGCGTGCGCTCGGCTTCGTCTGGTGCGTCGGCGAAATCCATCTCGGCCGACAGCTGCTGCTGCAGCGGAAGCGCCTCGCGCACCGCGCCATTGAGGTAGAGCAGATTGGCCAACACCTGCAGCTGGGCACCTTTCGCCGGCACCTGGGTGTGGGCTTTGCGGTACAGCCGCAGCGCGCGGCCGTCGTCTGAGGCCGCGTGGGCAAGCGCCGCAGCTTCCCGTAGCAGCTGGGCGCCGTCCTCGAGCGTCGACGACGCAGCAGCTTCTTCAAGCAGCCGGGTGGCCTCTTCAACTTCGCCACGCGGACCAAGCAGCGCGGCGAGCCGGCGGCGGGCGGCGACATCGGTTGGATCAAGCGCGACGACCCGCTTCAGCGCCGCTTCTCCTGGGCCGGGCAAATTCAGCTGTTCGAGATACAGCGCCGCGAGCTCACCAAACAGCAACGCGGCGTGCTTCCCAGGAGTCTGTTCCGCCTCGGTGGCGATCACCTCGGCAAGCCCGGCCCAGTCGCGCGCGGCGCGAAGGTTTCGCTTCAAACTGATGATCGCGTTCGGATGGCGGGGCGCGAGCAACAGCGCACCTTCCAGAGAAGTGATCGCCTCTGGCCGTGCATCGCGCGCTTCGAGCAGCGCGGCGCGTTCGAGCAGCGCCTCGACCCGTCGCGCGGTCGGCCCCTGCTTCGAGGCTTCGAGCAGTGCACCTTCCGCCCGGCGCGAGTCTCCTGCTGCGCGGGCTGCGACCGCGACTCCAAAGAACGCATCGCAGCGATCATCGTTCAGCAGCGGCAGAGTGGTAGCCAGCGCGAACGCCTCACCCGCCTTCGCCGCTTGATGTCGTTGTGCGCGCGCGCGCGCGAGGAAAAGCAACCTTTCGGCGG
>JANOHG010001177.1:0-6674 GCA_031406375.1 Archangiaceae bacterium
GCGAAGAAGGCAAAGGCTACCTTCGGCTCGAAAAGAACCTTTGGTCGTACGACCCAAACACCGGCAAGTGGGATCGCGCCACCGAACGTGAACGCATTGGAGGAACAAACTCGCGCCGACAGGACTTTGACGAGTCGCGACTGGCCGAGGAGTACGAGCCGACGTTCGAGGGTGAAGAGAACCTCGGGAAATTTCCCGTCTACCGACTGTCGCTGAAGGCGAAAGAAGGAATCGACGTTGCGTTTCCGGTGGTGAAGCTCTGGTTGGACAAGACGACGAACAACATCCTCAAGCGCCAGGAGTTCGCGCTGTCGGGTCGGCTGTTGCGAACCGCGTACTATCCGAAATGGCAAAAGCTCTTCAGCGAGTCAAAGGGCTCTGACGTCTGGTTTCCGGCTGAAATCCGCATCTTCGACGAAGTCGAAAAGCAGAACTCGACGATGATGCTGTTCAAGTCGGTCGACCTCTCGAAGCTCGACATGAACTTGTTCACCAAGGCCTGGCTCGAGAGCAAGAGCCGATGAGCTTTCGAACCTGGGCGTGGTTGGCCTTGCTCGTCGCGCCAAACTCTGCGCTCGCGCAGGCTCGCGACGAGGGTTCGATGTTTGGTGGGGACGAGTCGGCAGATGCCGGCATCGTTAAGCGCGCGGGCGAGGACGCGATGTTCGGAAACGAAGCCTCGAGCGCTGCTAAAGGAAGTGAGCAGGAATCGCGCGACAGTGCTCAGCTCAGCGGGCCGGCGGGCCAGAACCAGTTCGAAATCGGCGGGCAGACTTCAGATCCGCTGCAGATCGGCGGAACTCTTTACATGCGGTACGAGGCGAATGCTTTTCTCGATCAACCGATCGAGATGACGCAGTTCGGCGCTCCATCGCTGTTGGATGCCTACCTCGATGCCCGACCCAGCGATCGCGTGCGCGCGTTCGCGCTCGGCCGAATTCGGTACGATCCCACTGTGCCTGCGACGGGCTCGCCTTCGTTCCTTCCTGGACTCGGCGCGCAAACTGGAAGCAACCCATCAGTAGCTCTCGATCAGCTGTGGTTGCGTTTCGACATTGCTCGAAAGGTCTACTTCACGATTGGTCGGCAGAAGGTGAAATGGGGAGTTGGACGACTGTGGAATCCAAGCGACTTCCTCAATGCGCAGAAGCGTGATCCGCTGACGCCCTTTGATCTTCGGCTGGGGATCAACGCAGTCAAGGTGCACTTTCCGATCGAGTCGCTGGGTTGGAATTTCTATGGGTTCGGACTGCTCGATAACAGCGGACCTGCCAATACTCTGGGACAGCTGGGAGGCGCCCTGCGCGGCGAAATCCTGGTTGGACCCGCAGAGGTCAGCCTCTCGGCCGCTTGGGTCAATGGTCGACGGCCGCGGTATTCGATTGATGCGTCGACTCCGATTGGGGGGTTCGATGTCTACGCCGAGGTTTCCTTCCGCGATGGTCGCGACTTCACGCGGCTGCGCGAGCGAGATCCGACACTCGACCCGCCCGGTGCCAGCCCGGTCGACTTTCCCAGCGAACGGCTCGAAGGCATTCAGCTGCCCACCACCGCGGGAATCTCGTTCAGATTCAACTACACCGATGCGACGGAGCTCATGCTGGGGGTCGAGTACTTCTACAACCCCGCTGGAGCTTCGAAGCCAATCTTTCATGTTCCGGCGGTTCTCAACGGCACCTTCACCCCGTTCTATGCGGGGGTGCATTACCTGGGCGCCTTTGTGCTCGCTCCGGGTCTCCCAAGCGCGCCATGGATCACGATGTCGCTCAACAACCTGGTCAACCTCTCGGACCCTTCCGGAATCGTGCGTGCTGATGCGTTCTTCCGAGTGATGAGCTTCCTGCAGATCGAAGTGTTTGCTTCGGTCAACTATGGCCTTGGCGAGTTCCGCCTCGGCGGAACGGTGCCTCTGCCCGACGGGCCAATCACCAAGCCATTGCCGGTCGGATCAATGGGCGTCGGTCTGAGGGTCAGCATCTGACGCTTGATGCTTTACTTTCCATCGTCGGTGCAGCCACAACCATTGATCGGGAAACGCGCGAATCGTCTTCTCGATGATCGCCGTCAGCGCGGCGGTGTGCGCGGTGAGATCCGCTTCGCGATCGCCGCTGTTCGGCACCGCGATGGGGCCTTCGACGAACATCCTGAGGCCGCTTCCTTCCCGAGCGGCGAGAACGACGTACACCGGCGCCCGGGTGCGCAGCGCCACCAGCGACAGCGAGGGCGTCGTCGACGCAGGTCGCCCGAAAAAGGGAACAAAGACACCATGCCGCGCCGGCAAGGATTGATCGATGAGCTGCACCACCGCGCGCCCTTGCTTGAGGGCGGCGAAGATTCCCTTCATCGCTCCGCGCTGGAGAATCAACTCAACCCCTGCCTTCTGGCGCGCCGCGACGACCCGGGCGTTGAAGGCACCTTCGAGCGGGCGAACGACCGCGCTGAAGGCGAAGTTTCGCCGAGCCATTATCTCAGCGAACGATTCCCAACTCCCGAAATGAGCCGAGGCGATCAACACCGGCTGACGCGCGACGAGCAGCGCCTGAAGGCTCCCCCAACTGCCGGTGGTGCTTGCCTGAACCACGCTTTGCAAATCGACGTCGGGAATCAGATCCGAGCAAATGGATTCCACGGCTGCCAGCGCCATGTTGGCGTACGCGCCGCGAGCGATGCGAACGCGGTCGGCTTCTGACTTTTCCGGGAACGCCGCCGCGAGGTTGTCGAGCGTCACGCGCCGACGGATTCGAAGCACCCACGCCACCCACCCGACCGTGCGGGCCAGCAGATCTCGGCCTGCCTTCGGAAGCGATCGCAACAGGCCGAGGCTCACCGCTGCGAATACGGAAGAGAGCGGGCCTGCCTGAGTGACAATGACCGGCGGGGTTCTACTCACAACGTTCGCTCAGGGGTCGAGCTGAGGAGGAAGCGCCGCGTTCTTGCAACGGGACAACCCCTCTAGGGCAAGCGCAATCCGCGGGTTGAGCTTGAGGACGTCTTTGAAGTTCACCGTGGCCGCATCGCAATTACCCGCGGCAGCGGCGTCTCGACCGCGCTTGAGCCTTTCGCGAATCTGCTCAATCTTCTGCTGCAGGGCATCTGCGCCAGGGCGCGCGTCGGTGCCCGGCGGCACGGACTTCAGAAAAATCTCGGACTCATCAAGGTTGCCCACTTCGAACGGCGCCATGGCACGCGCCAACGAATCACGGCCCCGGTTGTTCGTTGCTTCATCGACCCCGTTCTGATGGGGATCCTTCACCACCAGCGGCTCTTTCATCACAACCGGATCCTTGATGACGGGATCCTTCACGAGCGGGATCACCACGACGGTATTGCGGTCAATCACCGCCCACGCGCCAACACCACCGACTATCAGCAGCCCACCCAATGCAAGCACCAGCATTGGCGTGCGCGAGCGTTGAATAATCAGCGCGCTTTCGTTGCCAATCGGAGCTGCCTGCGTCGCGTTCGAGGGGCTAATGCTGCCAATCGACAGCTCACCCGGCTTCGGTGCTGGGCTCGAAAGCTTTGGCGCGCTTGGCTTGTCGGCGACTGGGTGCTGAATCGCGGTACCGGTTCGGACGAAGGTCGCCTGCATTGTGGCGACGTCGGTGTCGACCCGAGCTTGCTCGGTGGTTTGGTTCCCACCGCTCATCCCCGCCCACACACCCGTGCCTGGCCTGCCCGCCTGGGTCGGCATCGCCTGCGCAATCTGATGCGCGAACGCCATCATGTCGGGAAACCGTTCGTTTCGATTCTTCGCGCAGGCCTTCTGCACCACCCGCTCGACCTCGGGATAATCGAGCTCAGCCGCGACAGAAGCGAGCCGAGGCATCGGCTGAACCACTTGGTTGCGTAGAATCTCGGTAATCGTTGAGCCGTCAAACGGCTGTACGCCGGTAATCATCTCGTAAAGCAGGATTCCGACCGCGTAGATGTCAGCCCGATGATCGACGTCGTCGCGACCTTCAACCTGCTCAGGCGCCATGTAGCGCGGAGTGCCGGCAATCGCGCCCTGCATCGTCAGCTTGGTTCCCTCGTTCATCAGGCGCGCAATTCCGAAGTCGAGCACCTTCACGTGAAGACCGCGCATGCCCTTGCGCAACATGATGTTCTCAGGCTTGAGGTCTCGATGGACCACGTGCTTGCTATGGGCGTTTCCAAGCACGTCCGCGACCTGAAGAATGATGTCGATCGCTTCCCCCAGCGGAATACGCTTTTGTTCCTGAAGGATTTTCTTCAGGTCAACGCCTTCGCAGTATTCCATCGCGATGAACAGGTTGCCCTCTTCATCCTGCCCGAAGTCGTGAAGCGTTACCGCGTTCGGGTGGGCGACGCGGGCGTACGACTTGGCTTCATTGAGGAACCGGCGGGCGATTTCCGCGTCCTCCGAAAACTCGGATCTGAGGAACTTCAGTGCGACCCGATGACCAATGCCCAGCTGTTCAGCGAGGTAAACCGCCCCCATGCCGCCCTGCCCCAGCTTGCGGACGATCTTGTATTTTCCCTTGATGACCTTCTCGAGCATCCGATCGGTCGACTGCTTGAGCTGAATTGTTTCCGAGACTCCACAGTGCGGGCACTTGCCGCTCCAGCTTGAATGCTCCGAGCCGCAGCCCTGGCAAATGAAGACCGGCATCTACTCCTGGAACAATCGCTACTTCTCGGGAGGGTAGCGGGTAGTGAAGAGCATCCGTTCGAGTTCTGCGGCCCCGTCATCGGGAGAATTGCCGAGTGCAAGCGCGGCGCGCAACACCCTTGTGCGTGGATCATCGCGAAGTCGACCATCAAGCACCTTGAGCGCTGCTCCTCGCTCGCCGGCCTGGATCAGCGAAAGCGCCTGGTAGAAGACGTACTCGGTATTGGAAGAGTCCGATCGCGCTGCTTCGGTGAACAACTGTTCGGCTCGCTTGAAGTCTTTTTCCTGCAATGACGCAAGACCATCGAGGAAGGCGGTGCGGGCTTTCTGATCGGCAGGCGACGCCCCGACATCGGATGCCACCTGATAAAGGGGGCGGGCTGCCCTCAGTCGCTCAAGACTCATCTTCTCGTTCGCGAGCGCCGCTTTGTGAATCTCATCGGCCTTGGCAACGGCGGCGGCTCCGAGCTTGCTCGCCATGTCTCCCAGGTCAGGACTCAGATACCCGTCTTTGACGAGGTTCGTCAGCTGCTCATTGGCCCCACCCGCCTCAACAACGAGGCCCTCGTCGAGCGCAGCGTAGAAGCTGGCACGGGTCTCGACGTATTTCTGGCTCAAGTCGGCGGGTTGATTTCGGGCGCTCTTGAGCTGACGGTCGCACTGCTCGCCCTCGGCCTGGGCCTTCTTGCGCTCTGGCGACTCAGGGGCCGCCTTCAAATAGACGCGGTACACATAGCAAGCGCGCAGCACCTGCTTCGCAGCGAGCAACGACCGGGCGAGCTGAAGATAGGTTGGCAGCGTCGCTGGGCTGGCGCGATTGGCGGCCAGAAACGCGTCTGCAGCCTTGGCGTATTTCTTTTGGTTGTAGAGCTTGGTGCCTTCGGAAACCAGGCTGTCGGCGTTGCCAACTCCTGGCCCAACCAGTGACGTATTTGGTGCCGCGAACGCGGTCAACGCAGCCAGCGCAAACACGAGGAGGCTAGAACGCATAGCCCAACCCCACGTTGATCCCCATCGAACCAGCCGACTTGACGCGCGCATTGGTCTCTTCGCCGATCACGAACCACGTGTAGTTGTACTGGCCGAACATGAAGAATCCTTCGACGATGTAGAATCGAACGTTGACGCGCGCAGAGGCGAGCAAATCAAGCACGAGGAATCCATCTTTGTAGTCCGCGGGTGACTTGGACTCGGTGATGTGACCCACGCGAAATTCGAAGCCCGCCTGCAAGCCAAACTGGAACTTCCAAGCGTTGATTCGAAATTGAGGATGAATCGCGCGCAGCGAGATCAAATTGGCGCGCACGGGGCCGATGTTGAGCGGAAGATCGATGCCGCCCTTCTGTTCGTGTTGGGCGTCCTTCTGAAACCCGACGCTCAAGTTCATCGAATCGCTGTTGGTGAGGAACGTGACCCCAATCACGGTGAGCCCGATGTACCTGCCGAAAACGCCGTACTCTACCGATGCGCCAACGAGCGTGCGACTGGGGGTGGTGAGGTATTCGGTGCGACCCGTACCGGCGTCTCCGAACCTGCGGCCGACCAGGCGGTTGCCCTCATACATCGCACCCTCGAACGAGACGTGAAAGTACGCTTTGCGGCTGTAGGTCAGCTCGGTTTGGGTAGGCGGCGGTGGTGGTGGTGGGGGTGGTGGAACGACCTGCGCCGGAATGTCATCGTTCCTGACAGTGACAGTCACCTTCGGATCCGCGCTGGCGAGCCCAGGAATCGGCTCGAGCGTCTTATCGAGCTGGTACTGTTCTTCGGCCTTGACGGTAATCGACTGCTCGAAGTCTTTGTGGCCTTCAGCGGTAAGGCGAATGGTGTGCTGGCCGGGAAGAATGCCACGATCCACCTTGTCCTTTCCCAACATCTGCCCATCGACGGTGATCGAGGCTCCAGCAGGCGAAGCAGTGATGACAATTCGCGCCGCGACCTTCTGAAGGTTCTTGTCGAGGCTCGCTGCGCCTCGCACCGGAATGATGAGGGTCTCTTCAATCGGCTGATGGAGCTTCAGGTCGAGTCGAATCACCCGCTCACC
>JANOHG010000913.1:0-3809 GCA_031406375.1 Archangiaceae bacterium
CCAAGCCGCGGGCGAGGATCCGTGCGTAGAACCGTTCGAGCGCACCAAAGCCGCGGCTTGGCGCGCCCTGGATTTGTGTTGCTCGCCGCGCTCGTCGTCCTTGGCGGTGCGATTGCGGCCTTCCGCGCGTTGCCCAACGAGTTCGTACCTTCGCAAGATCAAAGCCGGCTGCTGCTGCGACTACAGACTGCCGTCGGCTCTTCGCTGGAAGAAACGAACTCGCTCTTCAAGCTCGCAGAAGAGGTCGTTAACAACCGGCCGGAAGTGGTGCGCAACTTCACCGTCGTCGGCGGCTTCGGCGGCGCGGGAGTCAACGGAGGCGTGATGTTCCTAACCCTCAAGCCCGCGAACGCTCGCATGCCGCAAGCGGCGTTCGCGCAGCTGCTGCGAAAGGAGCTCAACGCGATTCCCGGCCTCAAGGCCTTCGTTCAGGACCTTTCCCAGTCTGGGTTCACCGCGCAGCGCGGTTTTCCGGTCGAGTTCTCGGTGCGTGGCAGTGATTGGGAGACGCTGATTGGCCAGGCTGACGCGCTAAAATCGAAGCTGTTGGCCAGCGGACAGGTCGTCGACCTCGACACCGATTACCAGCTCGGCATGCCCGAGCTGCGGATCTTGCCCAACCGGCAGCGCGCGTCGGATCTCGGCGTGTCGATCGAAGGGCTGGCGAGCACGCTCAACACGCTGGTCGGCGGTCAGCGGATCGGAAAATACAGCACCAGTGGCAGGCGGCTGGACGTGCGGGCGCGGCTGCTGGCGGGACAGCGATCGAGCCCCGAAGACGTGGCGAAGTTGAAGCTGCGCACTCCGACGGGCGAGCTGGTGCCGCTGTCGACGCTCGTCACCCAGGAAGAACGGCCGGCGTTGCAGGCGATCACCCGAAGAGACCGCGAACGCGCGATCACCTTTTTCGCGAACGTCGCGCCGGGTCATTCGCAAGACCAAGCGATCGCAGGCGTCGAAGCGCTGGGCGCCGAGTTGTCGCAAGGCTACCGGCTGGTGCTGGGCGGAGCGAGCGTGGCCTTCCGCGACTCGTTTGGAGGGCTCGTCTTCGCGCTCATCATGGGAATCTTGGTTGCGTACATGGTGCTCGCCTCGCAATTCAACTCGTTCCTTCACCCCGTCACGGTGTTGACGATTCTTCCCCTCTCGGTCGCGGGTGCGGCATTCGCGCTGCTCGGTTCGGGATCCACCCTCAACATCTTCAGCATGATCGGCCTGCTGCTCTTGATGGGAATCGTGAAGAAGAACTCGATCATCCTGGTCGACTATACGAACCAATTGCGACGCGAAGGGCTCGAGACCAAAGCCGCACTGCTCAAGGCCGGGCCGGTGCGGCTGCGGCCGATCTTGATGACCTCGGTCGCGACGATGATGGCGGCAGTGCCAGCGGCACTCTCGGTGGGACAAGGTGGAGAGATTCGCCAGCCAATGGCGATCGCGGTGATCGGCGGGCTGGTGATCTCGACCTCACTCAGCCTGTTGGTGGTGCCTGCGTTCTACTTGTTGGCTGATCGCTTGAAACTTCGCTTGTGGCGGACAATTGACAAGCCGGCATCGCCGCCCGTCGTGGAAATACCCTGAGCAGAAGGATGCGGGTACTCAATTGCCTCAATGGCGCCAGCACGCCACACCACGCTATCGGACATGCAGGTGTTGGTGCGGTCGGCATAATCCGTGAAGGTTTGCTCCGTATGGAAACGACCGGCGATACCAAAGACCAGGATCTTGCTCCCGAAGGCTCTCGTGCCCACCTACGCGGCGCTCTGAGTGAGTTCGCCACGATGATGGTGGCGACTTACGACAGGACAGGGAAGCACCCTCGGCTTCATGCACGCCCGATCCTTGAATGAACTGCCGCCGTCCCTGTCGCAAGCCGCGCACCGATTCGGGCGGTGAAGGATTTCGGCGAGCGGCTGGTCGTGGATCACGAGACGGCGAACGTCGATCTCGAGAAATCGCTGGCCGTCTATGGCGAGGCGCTCCCCACCGTGGCGAGCTTCCCGTGTCGATTGCCGGTCAAACCTGGTCTGCTGACTCGGCCCAAGCTACTCGACCAGCGTCGTCGCTCCGAGCTCAAGCTGCACGCACATGCCGACCGCGTCGCAGGCGCGCGGGCGACCATCGCCGCAGAAGTCGGGTCTACCGTCGACGATCGCCGCGTCGAAACCGCCAATCTGCTTCAGCACTTCCCTCATCAAGTCCTCGGGCTGTGGATCAGCTCCGAACGTGCGCTCGACCAGCCCACACACCTGAGGGGCCCGAGTCGCCTGGCACGCCTTCAGCACCTGATCGACAACCGCGCTCAGCCCGGGCCTGTCGAGGTAGCCGGTCAACAGCAGCTTCGAAGTGAGCGCGTCGTTCTCGATGCTCAAGCGACCCTCGAGGGCCGTCGCCTTCAACCGAAACTTCACCAGCAGGTCGTCGAAGATCGGCATCGGAAGTATGAACGAGTTCCCAGTCGCGCTGATCCAACCTTCCGAATCGCGATGGACCTCGGGGAAGAGGCCGTCGTCGCCCTCTGAAGGCAGCAGGCGGTACGCCTTCGGTGCGGCTTGCTTGCCTAAGGAAAAGCGCAGCGAAAACCCGGCAGGGTGCTCTTGCCGTCCATCGGCCCGGGCGAGCACCACCGCCCGCACCGGATTGCCTTCCACTTCGTCGACGTAACGCTGCAGGCCGCCGGCCGCGATTACGAGCGTTTCGATGCTTCTGCCGTTCTTGCCCACCAAGAAGCACCCGGCCTCATGCGGGTTGCCAAGCGCAGCGAGCTTGATCACCCGGCCAAACACCGGCGGCTTGAGCTGAGGCTGTGGGCCGCACGCGATCATCGCGAACGCAATCACAGACAGCGCTTCACGGGCGGCCCTCACCTTCAGACCAGCAACCCTGGCAACTGTCGTGTCGAGTCTCGACCGAAGCTTGCCTGCGGAGTTCCCATCGCCTTAAGGAGCGAGAGGTAGAGATTGGCCAGCGGTTCATCGTTCTCGAAGCGCAAGTGCACCCCGCTCGTAAGCCCGCCACCGCGACCCGCAAGTAGCACCGGCAGATTCTTGTGAACGTGGCTATTGCCGTCTTCCACGTCGCTCGAGAGGTAAACGATCGAGCTGTCCAGAAGCGAACCTTCTCCTTCCCTGACTGCCTTCAGCTTCTGCACGAGGGTGACGAACTGCTCGATTTCCCAGGTGGCGATGGTGTTGAGCTTTTCGATCTTCTCTGGATCTTTCTGGTGGTGCGACAGTTCGTGGTGTGCGCCGCGTGCCCCGGGAAGAAAGTCATGGCTTCGGTTCGAGAGCGAATTGCCCAGCATGAAGCTGAACACCCGGGTGAGATCGCACCGAAAGGCAATCACCATCAGATCGAGCATCTGGTGGACCCGAGCGGGGAACTCTGTCGTCGATGAAATCGGATCAGCCACGCAGATCTGTGCGGTGCGAGAGATCCGCTCTTCCAGCTCGCGCACGCCGGTTAGGTATTCGTCCAGCTTCTGGCGGTCCTTCGATCCCAGCCGCGGTGACAGCGCGGTGATCTCACCTCGTACCGAGTCGAGGATGCTCGCCTGCCTCTTCTCGCGCCGCTCGCGATCCTGCTGTGCTGCGGAGACATCTTGGCCTGCGAAAAGGCGTTCGAAGAGTACGCGGGGCTCGACCACCTTGGGCATCGGGGTGGTGGGGCCGCTCCAGGAAATATTGCGGGCGTACGCACATGAGTACCCGCTGTCGCAGTTACCGACGGCTTCTCCGCTGTCCATCCCCACCTGCAGAGATCGAAACCGGGTCTGCTGCTTCTTCGCCATCAGCTGATCCACCGAGATT
>JANOHG010001208.1:0-8163 GCA_031406375.1 Archangiaceae bacterium
CCACGAACCTTTTTCGGGTCCTCACTCAGCTCGAGGTTCGCGATGAGGTAGGCAGCCGCGACGAACTCTCGACGATCATCCTCAACTCCCCCGAGATGGCCTGCCCGAGCCTGCAGCGGTGGGCGCAGGAATTGGCCCCAGCTCGTCGTGGGGCGATTGCCGCAGCGTTGGAGGAATGTGTGCGCGGTGGCGTTAAGTAGAATCCGAGGAACTTGAAGGCCGCTGCGTGCAGGCGTCTGCCCGAACCGGCAGCCGCAAACAGACCGACCGGAAAAGTTTTCGAGCCAGAAGCCCGCGAGTCGGCCACACTCCCCGCAGTGGGCTTCATCGAGTGGCTTCAGGTCGTTTGGTTGGGACTGACGGGCCTGGCAATCGGCAGCTTTCTCAACGTCGTGATCGCGCGTGTGCCCGACGGCCTGAGCATCGTGCGCCCCCGCTCGAAATGCCCGAAGTGCGACCACGCGCTGCCTTGGTACGAGAACATCCCCGTCTTCTCGTGGCTCGCGCTACGAGCGAAGTGCAGCAGTTGCCAGGCGCCGATCTCGATTCAGTACCCAATCGTCGAGCTCATTACCGCCGTGCTTTACCTGGCGGCCTTTCTTCGCTTCGGGTGGAACTGGCAGCTGGTTGCAGGACTCGTTTTCCTCACCCTTGTCATTCCGCTGATTGTCATCGACGCGCAGAAGTGGATCCTCCCCTTCGAGCTGACGCTGCCAGGAATTCTTGCTGGGGTGTTGTTGCAGGTTCCGCTGGGTTGGGACGCGGTGTTCGACGCAGTACTTGGTGCGAGCGCTGGTTTTCTTTCCTTCCGCGCGTTCGAAGTCCTTGGGTGGTTTGCCTTTCGCAAAGAAGCGATGGGCGCAGGCGACAAGTTCCTCGTTGCGATGGTCGGGGCGTTTCTTTCGTGGCGGGTGCTGCTGGCGGTGATTTTCTTGTCATCGCTGCAAGGCGCCGTATTCGGCCTGATTCGAATCGCGCTCACCGGGCGTGCCGCAGCACCGACCCCGGTGGACCCCGTGGCTTCCGCGGGCGAGCCGACAGCTCTGACGATGAGTTGGGCGTTTCTCGAGCCGGGTTTATCGCCGCTCAAGCGCTTGGCGCTGCTGCCTTGGAGCCTCTTTCTTCAACCAATTCCCGACGAGCCGACGGACGCCGAGGGTGCCGAGCTCGAATGGATTCCCGGCGCGAGCAACCTGCCTTTTGGCCCATGGATTGGGTTGGCCGCGATTGAACTGATGCTCTTTGCCCCTTGGCTCGCCGGGCAGATGCTGCCGACGGGGTTGGGTTGGGCGTTTGGCGTCTGACCGATGCGGCTGAGAATCTCGAGCATCGCGGTGATGTTCGGAGCGGTGGCGACTGCGGTCAGCTGGATCACGCTCCAGCCTGCGATACGGATGTTGTTTGGCACCGTGCAGAAGTTGGCTCCCATCGACTCACCGCACCTGTTGCTCGTCAACCAGGTTCAGCGGCTGCTTCCGTTCTACCTGGCGCTCGATTTGGTGGTGGTGACCGTGTTCGTCTACGCAGTTCTCCAGTGGATGGTGGGCCGACCTCTGGGCGCTGCCGAGAAGTCGATCGAGCGCCTCACCCCGTCGAACCTCAACGTTCAATGGGACGAGGGTGGCCCGCTGATGTCTCGCTTTCAGCGCGCTCTGAAGCGCACCGCCGAAGCGCTGCAGGCTGAGCAATCGACCACCCGAACCCAGCTGGCTGAGCTTCGAACCACCAACCACCAGTTGATGCGGGCGCAGTCCGAGTTGGTGGCTTCCGACCGCCTCGCAACCGTCGGCAAGCTCGCGGCGGGTGTGGCGCACGAGGTTGGAAATCCGCTGTCTGGAATTCTGGGCTACCTCTCGCTGCTGCGGTCGCGCGCGGGCGGCTCGGAGGAGACGCTCGATCTGGTCAAGCGCATTGAGGGCGAAGTGCAGCGCATCGATTTGATTGTGCGGTCGCTGCTAGAAATTGGCAGGCCTTCTCGTGGAGAACCTGGCCCGGTCGAGCTGTCGGGCCTGCTCGACTCGAGTGTGAAGTTGCTCTCGTCGGGTCCTGAATTTCGAACCTTGAAGTGGCGTGTCGACGTCGAGCCATCACTGTTTGCCAGGTGCGAGTCGGGGCCACTGTCTCAGGTGGTGATCAACCTCCTCATCAACGCGGCGCAGGCAATGGCGGGGCAGGGGACGCTCGAGCTGACTGCCGCGACGGTCGATGGCTGCGCAGAGCTTCGGGTTCGAGACTACGGGCCAGGGCTGAGTTCTGAGGTGCAAGGTCGGCTGTTCGAGCCTTTCTTCACCACTAAAGCGGCAGGCAAGGGCACTGGCCTTGGGCTCGCCGTCTCGCGTCATCTGGTTGAGGCGATGGGCGGCAAGCTCAGCGCGGCCAATCATCCTGACGGTGGTGCGGTCTTCACCGTGCGCCTGCCGCTGCCGTGAGAGACTGATCTGAATGGCAACCTTTCGCACCGTGTTGATAGCCGACGACGAACCGTCGATCCGTCATGTGCTCACGCTGGTTCTCACCGAAAAAGGCTATGACGTTCGCGCGGTCGCCGACGGAGAAGAAGCGCTGCGCGAGCTCGCCTCTCGGCAGTACGACGTCGTGATCTCGGACGTTAGGATGCCGAAGATCGATGGAATGAGCCTGCTCAAGGCCGCGCTCGAGCACTGGCCCGAAATCACTTTCCTGGTGATGAGCGCGTACGGTTCGCAGGATCAAGCACTCGAGGCGGTCGCTCAGGGGGCCTACGACTACGTTCAGAAGCCCTTCAAGCCCGAAGAGATTGTGCTGGTGCTGAAGAAGGCCGAAGAGCGCATTCGCCTGGTTCGAGAAAATCGACGGCTCAAAGAGCAGCGTGGAGTGACAGGGCCGCTCGATCGAATCCTCGGGACGAGCGACGCCATCAAAACGGTGCACAAGCAGATCAAGAAGCTCGCTCCAGTCTCCACCACCATTCTCGTCTCAGGTGAGTCAGGTACCGGCAAGGAACTGGTTGCCCGCGCGCTTCATGAGCTGTCGCCGCGCGCTTCGATGCCTTTCATTACGGTCAATTGTGGAGCGATTCCCGCGGGGCTGATCGAATCCGAGCTCTTTGGCCACGCGCGGGGCGCATTCACCGACGCGCGCACCGCCAAGCGCGGCCTGTTCGCCGAAGCCGATGGTGGCACGCTGTTCCTCGATGAGATCGGCGAGCTTCCGCTGGGGCTGCAGGTCAAGCTGCTGCGGTTTCTTCAGGAGGGCGAAATCCGCCCGTTGGGCGAGACGCGCGCAGAGAAGGTCGACGTTCGGGTGGTTGCCGCCACGCTGCGCGATCTGGGCATGCTGGTCGAGCGCGGTGAGTTTCGCGCCGACCTCTACTTTCGCCTCAATGTGGTGATGTTGCGTGTTCCTCCGCTGCGTGAACGCAAAGACGACGTGATGCTGATGGCGACCGCGTTCGTCAGCCGCTTCAATCGCGAGCTCAACCGCGAGCTGCCCGTCAAAGGCTTCTCACCTGAGGCCAGTGCGCTGATGCTCGCCTGGTCTTGGCCGGGAAACGTTCGGGAACTCGAGAACGCAATCGAACGGTCGGTGCTGCTCGCAGACGGCGAGTGGATTGTGCCCGAGAGCCTTCCCGAGAAGCTTTGGGGCCAAGCAGAAGTGAGTGCTGTGTCGCCCGCGAGCGCTCAGGCAGCGCCAGTGTTGCCCACGCCAGAGTCTGCGGGTTACTCGCTCAAGCGCGCGATGCATCAGCTCGAAGAGACGTTCATTCGTGCGGCGCTGCGGCGGACTCGAGGGAACCGCACCCATGCGGCCGAGCTGCTCGAGATCAGTCATCGGGCGCTGCTCTACAAGATTAAAGACTACGGCATCGATCCCGACGCTGCCTGATCGCCGACACGGCCTGATCGCTGATGCCTCGGCTGGTCCGCGTACAATTCGATCGCGACTGCTGCTGGGGGGTGTGTCTTCGCCCACCCCCAGGAATAGTATACTTACATATAAATGACATATAATTAGATGATAATTGACCGATCAGTTCATTTGACAGGGCAAGTTTCCAGGTGGACAATTCACTTCCCCGATGAATGACCGCAAGCCTTCGAACCCAGCCAACAATGTCCAAGTGCTCCGCGAAGAGCGGCTGTTGTCCAAAGCAGAGCTGGCGCGCAGAGCGGGCGTCAGTGCGCTGACCATTGATCGCGTCGAGCGCGGCGAAGAGTGTCGTCTCGATACCAAGCGGAAGATCATCCTCGCGCTGGGCCTGCGCGTGACTGACAAAGACAAGGTCTTCGGAGGCTGACGGGTTGTTTTTTTGTGACCTGCTTGTGGGCAGCTACGCTCACTGACGTTCGGAGCAACTGGGAGTTGAAATGGCGAAGGGCAAGCTGGCGCTGGGCCTCGACATCGGATCGACCGGAGTGAAGCTGGTCGCGCTCAAAGAGCACCGGCGCAAGGGCCAGATCGGCTACTCGTTGCTCAGCTTCGGCATGAAGCCGCTGCCACCCGAGGCGATCGTTGATGGTGCGCTGATGAACTCGACGGCAATCGTTCAGGCGATTCAAGAATTGCTGGCTGAGTTGAAAGTAAAGACGAAAGAAGTCGCGATTGGCGTGTCTGGCCATTCGGTGATCATCAAAAAAATTTCAATGCCACGCATGTCGCAAGAAGAGCTTGAAGAAGCAATTCAGTGGGAAGCCGAACAGCACATTCCTTTCGACATCAAAGACGTCAACATCGACACCCAGATCCTCAACCCAGAAGCCAATGATGCCACTGGCCAGATGGATGTCCTGCTCGTCGCTGCGAAGAAAGACATGATCAACGACTACACCACCGTGGTGTCCGAAGCGGGACTTACCCCGATGGTGGTCGATGTCGACGCTTTTGCGGTGCAGAACTGCTTCTCGACCAACTACGACGTGCCCAGCAACGAGACGGTGGTTCTGATCAACGCTGGTGCGGCGGTCGTCAATATCAACATCCTCACCGGAGGAGTGACGACCTTCACCCGCGATGTCACCATCGGCGGGAACCAGTTCACTGAAGAAATTCAAAAGCAGCTCAACGTCTCGTACGAAGAGGCCGAAGCGCTGAAGATCGGCGGGCGGCAGAACGACGCAGACGCCGTCGTACCCCAGGAAGTTGAGCGGGTGATGACGCAGGTGGCCGAGCAGGTCGCAGGCGAAATTCAGCGGTCACTCGATTTCTACGCGGGCACCGCGGCCGATGCGACGTTCTCAAAGGTTTACCTGTCGGGTGGCACGGCGAAGATTCCCGCGCTTTTCAAGACGATCGAGAGCCGCGTCGGTGTTCCTGTCGAGATTCTCAACCCCTTCAAGATGATCGAGATCGACAACCGCAAGTTCGATCCGGCCTTCATCATGGACGTAGCGCCAATGGCGGCAGTGGCTGTCGGTCTGGCTTTGCGTAAGCCAGGCGACAAGTTCGACTGAGGAGCGACGAAGCAATGATGATTCGGATCAATCTCCTGCCAGTAAGGCAGGTCCAAAAGCGCGAAGTGGGCCGCCAGGTCCTCATTTTGGCGGCGATCGTCGTGATCGGCGGACTTGTTGCGAACTACATTTGGTATGCCGACCGCGAGGCGGATCGCGCGCGCTTGGCGACCCAGGTCGTCGAGACCCAGCGCCGCATCGACGAGCTCGAGAAGGTGATTGGCGAGGTGAGGAACATCAACACCCGCAAGAAGGAGGTCGAGGACAAGCTGAAGATCCTCGATGGTCTGCGCAAGCTGCGCTCAGGGCCGGTGCGAATGCTCGACGCGCTCGCCACCGCGATGCCAAAGAAGGTATGGCTTTCGGACTTCAACGAGCAGTCGAACCTGGTGAAGATCACGGGTAAGGCGTTGAGCCATGAAGACGTCGCCGAGCTGATGCGTGGGCTTTCAACGGTCGTTTGGACTGCGAAAGGAATGGGGCGGGTCGTCGAACGAAAGCGCGATGCCACCACCGTTCGTGTCGAACTGTTGACTGGAGAAGGGACGATCGAAGACTTCTCGACCGTCGACGTGAACGTCTTCTTTTCGAACATCGACCTCAAACAAGCCACGTCTGTGGTTGACAAATCAGCTGGCGCTTCTGAGCGCCGCATCGACTTCGAAATCAGCATGTCTGCCAACTACGCGATCTAGCGAGCCCCACGATGGAACAACTGCTCGAAAGAATTAACAAGGCCCCGAATCAGCTGAAGTTCGGCGTGATGTTCGGGGTTGTGGCCGCTTTGACGGCGGCGAACTACTTCATGGTCATCGAGGCGACCGAGGTCGAGATCGTCACCCTGCAGGGGCAGCAGGTTGCGCTCGAGAAGACACTGGCTGAAAAGCAGGAAATTGCTCAGAACCTCAACGAGCGCCGCAAAGAAATGGACGATCTCGAGCGCAAGCTCTTGGCCGCCCTCAGCGAGCTTCCAGAGAAGAAAGATGTCGACGAGCTGTTGGCGCAGCTCAACGACGTGGGCAAGAAATCAGGCCTCGAAATCTCAGCAGTGACGCCAGGCGTCGAGGTTCCAGCGCAGTTCTTCGCACGCATTCCCATCAAAGTGAGCGTCACCGGCAACTACCATGAGGTTGCGCTGTTTCTTCAAGAGATCGCTGGCCTTCGCCGCATTGTGAACGTGAACAACATTCACCTCGGCGGAGGTCAGACGCGCAATGAGAAGGTTGTGCTCACCACCGAATTTCTCGCGACAACCTTTCGTTTCCTAGAACAGCCGAAGCCTGGCGGGAAGAAGTCGACGCCATGACTAAGCTCAGAATTCTTCTGGTGATTGGAATTGCTGTGCTCTTCGCTTGTGCTGACGAACCCGTCGTTCCCCCGGCCGTTGCTGCTCCCCTTCCCACGCCCGTGGTTGCGCCGGTGCTTGTTGCGGCTGTTGACGCGGGAACTGTCACCGAGCAACCACAGTACAACTACACCTACAACCCGGTGGGGAAGCGCGATCCGTTTCGCAGCCCGATTGACGAACGCAAGGGTGACAAGCCTGCCGACGGCGTGAATGAGGTCTGCCCCGAGCCCTTGTGCCAGTTTGACCTCGAACAGCTCTCGTTGGTCGCCGTGGTCAGCGGCGATGCGAACCCGGTTGCGATGCTCGAGGATTCGAAGAAGGTGGGTCACATCATTCGGCGCAACACCAAGGTCGGCAAGCAAGGCGGCAAGGTCAGCCAGATCCTTCGCGACTGTATTGAGGTGACCGAATTTTTCCTCGCTCCGGACGGCAAGAAGGTGCCGAACCGGGTGAGCATCTGCGTGAAACGAGACGAGAAGGTCGAGCGGGCCTACGACCTGTTCAACAACAAGGCGACGGAATGAAGACCAGGGAGAATCCCGCGATGATCCGGAAACTATGGCTGTCTGCAGCGATGGCCGCGGTGGCGCTCTCTGCGCAAGCCGACGCTGCCGAGCTCAATCAATTGAGTGGCCTTAAAGTTGCCAAAACACCCACGGGTGCCCAGGTCGTCGTGGAAGGCACGCGCGCAGCGACCTTCACCGTGTTCCGCCTCAACGAACCGGATCGCCTGGTGGTTGATCTGTCGGGTGCGGACGCCAGCGGGATCAAAGGTCACCACGACGGCAATGGCCCTGTCGCGGGGGTGGTCGCCTCGCAGTTTTCCGATGACCGTTCGAGTGTCGGCCGGGTGCTGGTCGCGCTCGACAAGGCGTCCAGCTACGGCGTTCGCGCGGATGGCAATCGGGTGGTGATCTCGATTGATGGAAACGCGAAAGTCGACCGGGCAAAGCCTTCGACCGAACGTCTCGAGCCCGTCGTGACTGCGAAAAGCGGGCCCGAAGCAGTCGCGCAACCCCAATCGAAGCCGACCGAGGAAGGGGTGGTTGCTTCGCGGCTCGACGAGAAGGAAGTGAAAAACCCGGCGCAGAGAATCACTGGGCTGAGCTTCGCGCGGGGAAAACTGAAGATCGCTGCCGATGGCGAAGTGGCTCGGTTTGAAGTCATTGAATTGGCGAACCCCGCGCGTTTGGCGATCGATCTCTTCGACGTGCGGTCAACGGCGAAGGCGAAGAAGATCCGTGGCGGAACGCTGCGGGAAGTTCGGATTGGGGCATGGCCTGGCAAGGTACGACTGGTGCTCGACTTTGAAGGCGAGTTGCCGGCGTATCAGGCGACGCGCACCGCGACCGGGCTATCAGTTTCCTTGAAGCCGAAGGTCGAGAC
>JANOHG010001260.1:0-2497 GCA_031406375.1 Archangiaceae bacterium
ATCCATTCGATCAGCATCGCGCCTTCGAGATCGTAGAACCCGGTGGCAAACAACTCATCCTCGCCGCGCAACCGATAGAAATCAGAGTGGTGCAGCGTCACCCGCGTACCCACGTACGACTGCACAATCGAGAACGTCGGGCTCGAGACATCGCTTGGGTCGACGCCCGCTCCTTCGGCGACTCCTCGCGCCAGCTGCGTCTTACCCGCGCCCAGCTCGCCTGCCAGTGCGACGAAGTCGCCCAGACGCAGCAGCTTCCCCAACTGAATCCCCAGCGCGAGGGTCTCTTCCGCAGATCGGCTGATGATCTCTACCGGTTCCACCGTACCCACACCTCGCCAAGCCCGTCGAGCAGATCAGAGGCCATCAGCCCCATCTTCCCTCGGCGGGCAAGCACCAGATCGCCCGCCAGCCCGTGCGCATAACAACCTGTGACCGCCGCGTCTTCGGAACTGAGTCCTTGCGCCAACAAGGCGCCACAAACTCCCGCGAGCACGTCGCCGGTTCCCGCGCTGGCCATCCCCGCATTGCCGGTCGGATTGATGAACACCGTTCCGTCCTCGCGCGCGATCAAGGTCCGCGCACCCTTGAGCGCGACCACGATCTGAGTGCTCAACGCGACGTCGCGCACCACCGCGATCCGATCTCTTTGCACCGCCGCAATCGTCTTGCCCGTCAATCGCGCCATCTCGCCGGGGTGGGGGGTGAGCAACAAAGAGCCCTTGGCCCGCTTGATCAGCTCGAGGTTCCCAGCGAGCGCGTTGAGCCCGTCGGCGTCGAGCACGCACGGAATGGTGAGCGCGTCGAGCAACAAACGGATCAACGTCCCGGTGTCCTCGCCGCGATCAATTCCGGGGCCGAAGACCACCGCATCTTTCCCTTCCGCGGCGTCGAGCAGCGCCTTGAGATCGTCGATTCCCAGCGGCCCGTCGCTCGCCAACTCGACCCCCATCAACTCGGGCCCGTGCGCCAACACCGCGACCATCGCTTTCGGGCGCGTGGCGACCGTCACCAACCCTGCGCCTGCGCGCAACGCGGCGAGGCCTGTCAACGCGGCCGCGCCCATCTTTCCCCAGCTGCCCGCGACCACGAGCACGTGCCCATAAGTTCCCTTATGCGTGTCGGGCCTTCGAACCGGCAGGCGGCTCGTCACATCGGCCTCTTCCAGCAGGTAGGTCACGGGGTCCTTCAACACCGCGTGCGCCGCCCGCGGAATTCCGACGTCGACCACCTCGAGCCGACCACACAAGGTTGCGCCTGGCTCGAGCACCTGGCCCACCTTCAAGAAGCCAAACGAGAGCGTCACGTCGGCGGTCACCGACGGATCCATCGCCGTCCCCAGATCGCTCTCCAACCCCGAAGGAAGATCCGCCGCCAACACCTTCGCGCCTGCGGCACGCCACGATGAGATTCGCCTGATCGCGTCGGCGTACTTCGCTTCAGGGGCGCGCGAGAGCCCAATCCCCAGTAGCGCATCGATCACCACGTCGCCTGGTCCGACCAGCACGTCGTCGCCGATCTTTCCTACCGTCGTACCGCCCGCCTTCAACGCCTTGAAGTTCCGCTGCGGCTCGCCCCCGAGAACATCGACCAACCCCATCAGCTCGACGTTCACCGTTCGCCCAGCCGCGGCGAGCTTCCGAGCCGCTACCAGCCCGTCGCCGCCGTTGTTTCCCAGCCCACACAGCACCAGGAATCGACCCTGCGCGCCCGCGAGCTCCAGCGCTGCCTGAGCAAGCGCCGCGCCGGCGTTTTCCATCAGCACCGACGACGGCATCCCGTGCTCGGCGGCGGCGGCGTCAATCTGACGCATCTGCGCTGCACTAAGCGCGCGCTTCATGATCCGCGCAACAGCTCGACCATCTCGCGAACGGCGCGATCAAAACCGACCAACACCGCGCGCGCGACGATCGCGTGGCCGATGTTGAGCTCGTCGATCTCGGGAATCCGAGCGACCGCACGCACATTGTCGTAATTAAGTCCGTGCCCCGCGGCGCAGCCCATACCCAACCGGGTTGCCGCTTTTGCGACGTCGTTGATGCGTCCAAGTTCCCGCAGCCGCTCTTTGTCGTTGTGCGCTTCGCAATAGCGGCCGGTATGCAGCTCGACGCGATCAGCGCCGACCTTGTGTGACGCTTTCACCTGATCGAGGTCCGGATCGATGAACAGCGACACCGTGATCTCGCCGTCCTTCAGTGTCTTGACGACTCAAGAAATCACCTCGCGCTGGGTGTTGACGTCGAGCCCGCCTTCGGTCGTGAGCTCTTCGCGCCGCTCGGGCACCAGCGTGACCTGGTCGGGCTTGACGGTAAGCGCCACGCGCACCATCTCCTGGGTCGCCGCCAGCTCCAGGTTGAGCCGTGCCTTCACCACCTGGCGCAGGATCTGGACGTCGCGGTCCTGGATGTGGCGCCGGTCGGCACGCAAGTGCACGGTGATGCTTGCGGCGCCGCCGAGCTCGGCCAGCACGGCCGCCTGCACCGGGTCGGGGCTCTGC
>JANOHG010000924.1:0-1605 GCA_031406375.1 Archangiaceae bacterium
GGTAGCAAAGGCTTCGACGCCGATGCCGATGGCGATGCCACGGGTCGCTTCGGTCGCTCCGGTCGCTCCTCCGCCCATTCCTGCAGGCGGTCGAGGCTCGGAAGATTCTCATTTCCAAGAAGTGTTTCGCGAGTTCGTTTCGACCCGCGAGCGATGTGGCGAGCCCGCCGACGGCCTGACTTTCGACAAATTCGTCGGCAAGCTGCGCAAGAACAAGGAACAGCTGGTTGCGAAGTACAACTGCAAGACGGTGCGATTCCAGGTCTATGTGAAGGAAGGAAAAGCGGCGCTCAAGGCGACACCCGTCAAGGAATAGCGAACTTTGGCAGTACGGACACGAATTGTCCTATTCCGAGTCAGATCCTTCAGGCTCCGCGTCAGGGGTCGCCACCCCAACGCGAGCGCTTGTGGGGGCTTCCAGCAGTGGCGAAACTGGCGTAAAACCTTTCAAGCGCCCACACATTCTTTCGCGCGTTGCGCAGCAGAAACCGTTGCCCAAATGGCCATCGGTTGCTCACTGCGCACAAATGGGTGGGGTCAAGCACCTGAGGCCGGCCGGTTGGGAAGCGGACACAAAAATGCCGGTGCTAGGAGTTGATGATGGCCGTTGAGATGGCGCGGTTGACGATGTGGCGTGGCGAGCAGGTCGAAGCAACCGGTCGCGAGGCCGAGCTTTCGTTGTTGTTGCGCGAGCACGACGAGGCGAAATCGACGGCGCGGCCGCGGTTTGTGTTTCTTCGTGGGCCGGCGGGAGTCGGCAAGAGCCACCTGTTTGGTCAGCTGCGAAGCACCTTGGCCAAACGCGGCGTCGCCGTGTTTGAAGGTGGGTCAGGTCGCGAGGGTTCGAAGAGCTTCGGAATGTTCCAGCCGATGATTGACGAGCTGGTCGTTTCGCTCGAGCACGGTGGGGTACCTGAGCTGCGGCTCAATGAATTGCTTCGCGCAGTCTCGCCGCTGAGGAATCCGAACGGCTCGACGGTGATGGAAGATCGCTGCCTGTCACTTTACGACGCAGTGAGCGAGGTCTTCTCACTCGCCGGTCGCAGCGGCCCTGCATTCTTGTTTCCCGACGTCGAGGTGGCCGACAAAGCGTCGCTCGAGCTGCTTCGCTACCTCGTCGCGGTGAGCGCAACTCCCGCTTCGCGCTCAGGCGGGCTGTTCGTCATCTCGTTTCGCGATGACGCGAAGTTGCCGGCAGCGCTCGCCGAGATCGTCTCGAAGGTCAGCGCCCGAAGCATCTGCTTGCGCGGGTTGGATCTCGAAGGCATCCGGGGCTTTCTTGCGCGCACTGACGTCGCGCAACGACTGCTCGACGCGACGGGCGGAAACCCCGAGGCGCTGGGTGAGCTGCTTGAGCGCCCGTTGGCAGCTCCGGTGGACTTTTTCCTTCGCCGCATCGAACGACTCAGTGCTGCCGAGCGCGATGTGCTTCAGACGCTGGCGTGCTCACGCGACGCCCTGTCGCTGATGACGGTATCCGCAGCCTTGAAGCAGGCGGCGATTGCCCTCGATTGCGCGGCGAGCCTCGACGCGCTTGTCCGCAGTCATGTCGTAACGGTGCGGGTAATGAGCGGTGAGCCTGTTTACCGGTTTGCCCGCGAGGCC
>JANOHG010000925.1:0-7644 GCA_031406375.1 Archangiaceae bacterium
TCGCGCTGTACCAGGGAGCCACGCCCAGCGAGACGTACTGCACGATAATCAGCAAGACGCTGAGCACCGCGACACCGATGCCGACCCACCGCAACGGAAAGTCGGTGCCTGTCGCCATCGAACCTTTGCGCATTTCGGTGAAGGTCTTCGCGACCGCCTTCCACTTCAGCGCCAGGCCAGTGATGCCGCCCACGACAAGGAGGCCGGTCGCCGGCCACATCACCCAACGAAGAACGAGAGAGTATTTCGCTGCCGAAACCCACCCGTTCTCGACGAGAATCCCAGGCAAAATCACGTAACCAATCAAAGAGCCCAACGCCATCGACAGGGTAATCCGCAGGCCGACCAGCATCCCCGAACCGATTGAAAGCAGGCTCCAGTTCATCCCGACGTTCATCAGCCCGAACGCGCTCGAGCCGGTCGACACCTCGGGTAAAGTGAACAAGTTCGTCCACCGAAGCGCCGCCGGCTGAGCGGCAGCGTCGGCGAGAACTTTCTTCGATAGGCCAGAGGAGAGCCGTTCTCCCAGCTTGGGCATTCCCTGGTTGAACCAGGCGACGATTGCCGACGCCGCCGCGCCCCAGGCGAGGTAGCGCACCTGGGCCTTCGACTCTGCGCTTCCCGAGTCGAGGATTACCAACGTCTCGCCCGCTGCGGTGCCATCTGGAAAGGTGAGCTTCTCGTCATCGATGAAGTGCTTTCGCAGCGGAACCGCGAGCAACACGCCCAGACAGCCGGCCACCGAGATCCACACGAAAATCTGCACTGCAGACAGCTGCATGTTGAAGTCGAGCGGCGTACCGGCCATCCGATTTCCAGCGAGCGCTGCCTTCGCAAACGCGGCCTTGTCGGCGATGCTCTTGGCGTTGAGCAGGTCGAAGGCACCCAGCAGCACGCACATGAACGCGGACTGCGCGGCAGCAGTGCCAGCCGTCTGCACCATGTTGTATTCGTACTTGCCAGTGCGCTTGCGAGTCACCGCCGCAATGACGTTCAGCGCAATGAACGCAAAGAACGCTGCGACAACCGAGATGGTTGGGCCAAACCCCAGCTTGAGAACCACGTATGGATACAAAGACCCCACCAACGCGGCGACGAAGAGTCCGACGAGCACTGATCGAACCGTCAGCTCGGAACGGGGGCCGGGAAGGGGTGGCGGTACTTGGGCAGCGGAAAGGGGTTTGGCCATCGCGGGCTCCTTAAAAAGGCGCGGACCATACGCGATCTCTTCGCGGGTAAAGGCGCCACTTCTTCACTGGCTCCAGTAGGTTGCATGCGCTGACCACCCTTGCCGGGAAAGCTCGAATGAGAACCGCAATTTGCGTCGCAACTCTTTGCTGCACGGCGGCCTTCGCGCAAAGCGAGTGCAAGAAGGACCGCGCGCTGACCCTGCCCGAACAGGGGTTCTTCGAGACGGCAAAGAAGAGCGCGAAAGCCCTGCCAGCGGCGCCAAAGGGATGGGAACAACATCTTGAAGAAATCACCGCGCCAACCAAGCTGTGCGCCGAAGCCGACCCGTTGTTCAAGACCGGTCAGGCGAGACTCAACCTGGTCGCCGAGACCGAGTATCGCGATCTGGCTGATCGCAAAGCGAAGATGGACGCTGCATTGAAGGCAGGGCTGCCGACCGCTGGCGAGACCAAGAAGGTCGCCGAGCTGACGAAGAAAGCCTTGAAAGTCGATGGCGGAACAGGTTCTCAGGCACTTGCGGCCGAGCAACAGAAAATCGTTCAGGCCCAGCTGGATCGCAACAACAAGGCGATGCGGGCCGCAGGCCTCGACTCGGAAGCGCGGATCCGAATCAGCTTCAACCCGGCGGGCGAGTCAGGCACAGGCTGTGGCTACCAAAAAGACGTCGCGCCGCTACAAGTCGAAGGAACGATGGGCGCGTTCTTGGGAAAGTGTGACGTTTCGTCCAACCCGCAGGACCCCGAATCGGGAGTGCTGTTGCTCTTCGGCCAGTGGACTCACAAATCAGACGGCACGATGGTCGAGGCGACTCCAGTCTTCGACGCGAAAAAGCCACCTTCGACAGTGCAGGCGGTGTCGGTGGTGATTACCGCAGACGGGAAGCGCGCGGATGAGCTGCTGAAGGCGTTCGATGTGAAGGCGGTGGCAGCGCTGATTGGAAAGTAGCGATTTTCAGGCTCTGCGACAATCCTCAGAAATCGAACGGCAACAGCCAAGTGGTGCCATTGGAAGTCCCGGTTCGGTAGGAAACTGGAGCACCCATTCCAAGTGCGGCTTTGACCGGCGTGACAGGCGCCGAGAGAAAGAGATCCTGACCGACCCCGCCCCGCTCTTTTCCATCGCCGACGATGGTGACTACCGACGGCCGCGCGCCCCCCAACATCGGGCCGCCTTCGAAGACGAACACGGCTCCGGTGCCATCGCCATTCACGCTCGCCGTCGGAGCGCTCACCACCAAATCCACCTGTCCGTCACCGGTGACGTCGACATTTCCCGCGACGCTTCGACCGAAGCCAGGCGCGCGCTCTTTGTAAACGAGAGGAATGGGAACCAGTCCATCGTTCAGTGCGCCGACCACCGCGGTGCCAGTCGCTGGGCGTTTGGCGGCCAGCTGCGCGATGTCGAACAAGAGCACTGTCGGTTGAGTCACGCCCAGGTACGGATAAACCAGCGCAGAAATGGCGAGGAAATCGCGGCTGTCGCCCAGCAGTCTTCCCGCGCGGGCGGTTGAAACGCCAAGACCCATGTTGTTCAAACCCGTCTCGGGGTCTCCTGAGATTCGCAGCGTCACCGCAACGGCGTGGCCGCCGCACCGACCGCCCGAGGCGTCGTACCCGAAGGCGATCGCGACTCCCGAGCGCGCGCCATCGGCGTAGCGCATCGCCACTTCGTCGCAGCCATCGCCATCGATGTCTCCAATCGCGTTCGGAGCCGACACCGCCTGAGCCAGCGCCGGCATCGAAAACACAGGGTCGCAACCCATGCTCGGTTTGCCGAGCGTTGCGTCGTCCGGTGTACGCCCGAGGAAAATCTCGAGGCCATTGTTGCGCGCCGCCAGCACGTCTTGTTTTCCATCGCCGTCGAAGTCGAAGCCGCCCGCGAGCCCCGCACGCGAGATTGCGGCCCGGCGGCAAGCTTGCATTCCCGCGGGGAGACAACCCGCGATGTCGAGCAGGCCCCACAATCGAAATCCTTCCTTGAACGTTCCGTCGGCGCGGGCGAGGTAGACGAGCAGCCCACCGTTTGTCTGGGCGACCGCTGGCGTGCACTCGGCGCGCGGTAACGCGTACTCGGCCGACGTGGCTGAGGCAGTGACGAAGTTCGGGGCCGCCACCACCGCGTCCTTTCGGCCATCGCCATCGAAGTCGGTGAACGCGACGTCGAGGCCGATTTGCCGACCGCCGTAGGCTGGGCGGCCGTTGCTGATGTACGCAGTGCCCGCGCCTTCGGCGAGCACAGTGGGGGTGTTGCCCTGCGTCGCGCGGTAGAGCAGTGCTTGACCTGCGGCGAGGTCATTGCCGTCGTTGTTGAAGCCACTGCCTGAGTAGCCTGGCATTCCCACCAGGGCGCGCAGCTGACCGTTGATCACCGCGACTTCGACCGCCTGGCCGTGCTGTTGGCTCGCGACCTTCGCGCCCACCTCGGAGGAAGTAACCGCCCAGGTGCCAACCGCACCGGTTCCCAGGAACGCGTCGACCCGGCCGGTGAAGTCGCCCACGGCCGAGGATGCGCGCGCGGCGTAAGCCACGAGGCCCATCGTCGTGCCCGGCTTCCACGCGGCCACGGCGACACCCAGCGCATCCATTCGATTGGCGCCGGTGCGAATCGAAGCGGGCTTGTTGACTTGAGCACCCGCGGCGAGTGCCCCCAACGGATACACCAGCAGCTTGCCGGAACGCACGGTTGAGGCGGCGTTGGAAGCCGTGGGCGCCCCAAGCACCAGCTCGAGCGCGTTGTCGCCATCGAGGTCTGCGATGGCGAAGCTTCGGCCGGCGTTGATGTCGGCGGCGTCGCCCCAGATTCGCGCGAAGGAGTCGAGTCTTCCCAGCTGCAAAGGCTTCGCGGCGGCAGCGCCAGTGGGGGTCTGCGCGGATACGTCGTACAGCAGTACCCCGCCTGCATTGCCGCCGCTTTTTACTCCACCCATTGCGGTGAGATCGGGCGAGTCGAGCAGGTCTGCTGCGAGCAGCAGCATCGCGGGCTTCGACCCTGATTTCGGCACCACTCCCAGACGCCAGGTCCCTTCGAAAGCGTCCGCTGCGTTGTTCGGCAACACGTAGGCGTCGGGGGTATCCGCGAACCGCTGCGCCGTCGTTCGACCAAAGTGAATCGCCACCGCGAACTGACTTCGGGTCTGCGGAGTTCCGCCAAGAATGACGTTGTTCACCTGCCCTGCGGTGGCGAGATCGACGCGGCCGTCGCCGTTGAAGTCCGCGATGGCGATTGCCCGCCCAAAGCGGATCTGCGCGAATGGGCGCGGGGTTCCATCGGCGGCGAGATCCGAACCACCCACTCGAATCGCTGCGAGATCCGGAATGGGTTTGCCCTTCTGGAGGATGAAGAAGTCGACCACGCCGCGCGCGTTGTTGGCGATCGCCAGGTCTGCTGCAGGCGAGCCGACTATCAAGTCCTTATCGCCATCAGCATCGACGTCGGCGATCGCGAGCGCCGCTCCGAAGTTTCCGCGGCCCAACCCGGTCAGTGGATCCCGCATCAACCGCGGACCGTCGGCGGTGAACCGGTACAACAGCACCGCGCCAGAATCTGCGACGGTGACGTCGGCGAAAGGCTCGGAGATCGCCAGGTCATCCTTGCCATCGCCATCGAGATCTCCTGCCGCCATCACGCTTCCGAGAGCCGCGGTATCGGTGTCGCCCACCAGGGTCCAGGTTGGCATCGGCGGCAGTCCAGCCGCGGTGCCTTTGTAAATGAAGACCGCGCCACCCTGCGGCCGACCGAGATCGCTCTCAGGAACACCGACCGCGACGTCGGAGATCCCGTCACCATCAAAATCACCGGTGACGATGCTCGCGGTGTCGGACAATCGCCCATGCGGCTTTGCGGTGCGGGTCAGCTCTTCGAGCACCCCAATTCCAACCGTGGTTGTCTCTTGGGTGAAGGCGTCTTTGCCTTCGAGCACCGCTTTTCCGGCAGCCACCCGGTCGACCGAGTACACGCCTGCGACCACCGAGCCGGGGCCGCTCTTCACCGACCACGACACCGTTCCTGTGCCGTCGACGGTTTCGAGTGGCACCGAGGCACCTGCCGGCAGCGCAAGCTTCGCTGGCACCGCCCGAAACAACGCGAGGGTGCTGACCCGGTACTGCAGCAGCGCCTCTTCGCCGGTCGCACTGTCCCGGACTTCGATCAAATCTACGCCCTCGGTCGTTCCCGCGACATAGCTGCCAGTCGCGCTCAGAGTTCCGCCGCTGGCCATCATCCTCGAGGTGAACGCTGGCATCCCAACCGTGCCGGTGACCTGCACCTGGAAGGTGGTTCCTGGCTTCACCGTCGCGCGGGTGGGAATGACATCGAACGAGGCGATCACTTCAAGCTCGACGGTCGCCGAGTTCCCACAGTCGTCGCTCGCAGTGACCTTGTCTTTGCCCGGTGTCGGCCCGGTGACGAGCCGGTCTCCACGGATTTCTCCGCCGCTTCCTCCTGGCGCGACCCTGAACATGTTGCGGCCGCTGCCTCCGGAAGCACTCAAGGTCGCAGCCGAATTGACGCGCGTCCTGGGTGGGTTGGCAGTCACCTTCAGCGGCGACAGGTTCTCGCACTCGTTGACTGGGGGTAGAGGGTCCGGTGGTTGGGTCTTCGACGGACAGCCACACAGCAAAACGCAAATAATGAGTGGGCGCAGGGTCAAGGTTTGGCTCCGGCCGCGACCCATCGTTGAATCTTCTGAATCGACGCGGGATCCAGCAGACCATCGGCAGGCATTCGCTGCTCGCCGACTGCCTTGGCGATGAGCTCTTTGTTTTCCACCCACTTGTCGTAGGTCGACATCTCTTTTCCGGGGCCAGTCGTGTGGCATTTGTCGCAGCGCGCTTTCTGAATCGGCTGGATATCGACCGCGTACGACAGCTGCACGTTGCTGCCGCCGCGGAAGTCGAAGTGCAGCAGCCGGACGCTCTGCTGCGTCGCGAACTTCGTCACCACCTTGAGGGTGTGCAAGCCATCAACCACACCGGCCAGCGAATACGGCTTGTCGCGGCCGGCCGCGTCGACGCCGGCCATGCTGAAGAACAGCTGTGACGCAGCGGCTCCTTCGCCGGGAAATGCGGCGGCAGCCGAGACGACGAGTTGCGGCCCATCGTCGAGCTGAAAGGTCATCTGCTCGGGCATGCTCGTCACTGGCACCGAGGCATTACCAGCAACTCGGGGGCGTAGGTTCGCGCGTTCTGAAAGATGCCTTGGATGCGAGCGGTCATCTGCTTCGATACGACTGCCGTCTTGTCTCCCACGCGAATCCAAGCGGCGCCGGTCGCGTCTGCTGCGAGCAGCGTTGGCACGGCAGCCAGGCCCTTGGCCTCCGTCCACGCCTTCGCGTCGGCGTCGTAGCGGAAGAGTCCATCGCCTGCCCGCAGCCACACCATGCGCCCTGCAGAGACGAGCTCTTGGGGTGCGCGGCCCAGCTCATACGGGCGCCAGCCTATCGCGTCATGACGCCAGAGCATCTTCTGGGTGATTGCCCACAGCTCGCCTTTCGAAGCTGGCGCCGCCGACACGCTTCCGAGCGCGATGATGCCGCCCTTGACCGAATCAACCGCGAGGCCGCTGTCGCCGATGGTGAACGTCGTCTTCGACGTCTGCTCGGCCCAAGACAACTTCTCACCTTGGGCGAACCACACCGCGCTGGCACCCGATGGCGCTGGAGCGACCGCAAGCCCTGTAAGCCCCGTTATCGCCCCGATGCCATCCTTCAGTTCGGTGAGCGTGCCCTGTTCGATTCGAAACAGCCCGGACTCGTGAGCGATCCAAGCGATGCCGTTGTCGCCCAGCGCAGTTGCCTTCAACCCCATCGGGCTCAGAGCGTCACGCCACGGCGGCTGAATGAGCCACCCAGACTCGGCGACGAACAAGCCGCGATCAGTTGCGACCAGCGCTGAGTAAGGGCCCAACGGCCAGACAGCGCTCGCCGCGCCTGCTGCGACCTTGTTCCCCGGATGGGATTCCAGACGACCGACGCTGCCATCGGCGCGGAGCCGAACCACGCGGCCGGTTGGGTCGATGAAGATTCCACCGCCCCTTTCATCAGCGAAGCTTGGCGACGCTCTCAAGGCCAACGGAGCTTCGACCACCAAGGCATCGAAGGCAGTCGGGTTCAGCGTGTCGCTGACGCTCGCGTCACCACAAGCGCACAGCGTCACCACAATCAGCGCAGGCTTCACCAAGGCGATGTGTGTCCTATGGCCGTGTTCGGAAGGCAAAAGCATACTCCCGCTTGAACTGCTCCATCACGGCGTGTCCAGCACCTGGCCCACCGGTGGAGGAGACGCGCGCATCGATGCTACCGTTGCCGCCATGAGTCCCAAGGTTGGCAACCGTGCCCCCGCGTCGCCGTGGTTCGCTTTGCCGATCCCGGCCCGCTCGTCGAAGTCGTGAAGGCTCTCGCCGAAGGCGGCGTCACCGTTGCCGAAGTCACGTTCACGGTTCCGAACGCTCTCGAGG
>JANOHG010001317.1:0-6827 GCA_031406375.1 Archangiaceae bacterium
CCGAAGAAACGCACCAGGTTGACCCTGGGAGGAGGAATCAGCGCGGCGACTCGGCGCAGGAAGTCGACGCCAGTGAAGACCAGGCTCGTCGCTCCAGACGCTGACGGACGCTTCATCCGTTCATCGACAGCTTCAACCGCCTTTTCACTGTGAAACCAGCTCAACCCGAAAGCGCCTTGACGGCGATGGACGGCATCGAAGTCGAGCTGCTGCTCAGCATCCAACACGAGCGCATCGTGCAAAACGACAACACCGTCGCCTTCAAGAATCTGTCGCTGCAACTTGAGCCTTCCACACAGCGGCACCATTTCGTCCGCTGTCCGGTGGTGGTTCACGAACTCGTCAACGACACTCTGTCCATGCCAAAGGCGCGTTCACTTCGACCTCGAGCCTGCGGCGTGCGGGCGAGGATGTGTCGAATGCCCAAGGATTTCAGGGCTCTAGAAACCTGACCGTTCTGCTCCTCAGATGGGCCGGCCCCAGCAGCGGCAGTACGGCAAAAGTGGCTCCCTCTGTCGGTGTAAAATTCGCAAAATCGCCCGCAATTTCGGAGCACCTCGTTCAAGGCGACCAGCGTCGAGAACGTGCCCTCCTGCGGGAAAAACTGAGCGAACAGAATCCGGCCGTCAGCATCGCAAGTTGCGCACGAAACGAGCGTCATCGAACTCGGGCACGATTTGATTCACCACGTCGCACAGCGATGGCAGCGTGTTGGTGCGCGGCGCATCCCCGCCCATTCCGTTTACCCGCGTCGACACCGCGATGGAGCACGTCGCGACAGTTGAATGACGGTGCGGTTCGAGCAGCGATTTCGGTGTTTCTTAACCTGCCGGCGAAGAACTGACGTGCCGCGACGACCGAGCGAGCACGTGCTCAAGACTGACGTAGCCCGGAGGAGTTGACGTTTGAGGAGATCGGCCCGTGCGTCTACGCCGGTGGCTGGACGGCGACCAGCTGCTGCTCCAGGCCTATCTCGCGCCCCTGCCGGTCGAGGCCAGGTAGTGCTGGTCCAATCCATGCCGCACGTAGGTTTTGATGACGGCTTGTCTGCTGACGTTGAGCTCCGCTGCTAGGCGATCCAGCTCGCGCAACAGCTGCTCAGTAAAGTCAACGTTGACGCGCTGAATTGCGGGCGGACGCATCTTCCCTTTGTTGGTGAAGTAACCAGAAACGCTTTTGCCGGCGTCGGCTTGTCGGGCAATTGCTTCTGCCGTCGGTGGACTGACACGCTTACGAGTTCTTTTCATAGAGTCTTCTTTCCTCCTTCGTTGCCTTCCAAAGCGTCACCAGATGGAAGAATTCACCATCGTCGTCCTCGCGAGCCTCGAAGATGACGGAGTAGAGATTGCCACCCACCCATCCGATCGCTCGATATTGCTCAGGCACGTCAGAACGCCTGTCCAAGTAGTACGGCTGGGTCCAGACTTCTTGGACTTCATCAAATCCTATTCCACGCTTTAAATTAGCCTTGAGTCGCTCGCTCTTCCTAGGGTCGTAGCTGAATCTCACCTGGCTAGAGTATAACAGTTATACTCTGCCGGAAACGGCTCTCTGTATCGACGCCATCGTGAGTTGTACGGCAACTGAGCCGTTTCAAGGGGTGAGCTTGAGTCTGGTTGCGCTGCGTCGACGAACTTCGCGACAGAGAAGTGCGTCACCATCAAGCGCGCGACCCAACCACGGCAGCAGTTGTTGGCAGCGTTCTTTCCAGACGGGAGTCCGCCATTGTTCGGCGAAGCAGGCTGCGCCGACCGGCCGTGACACGTCTAAAGAAAACGAGCGCGAGAAACGCAAACGGAAAACCACCCGTTGCGTTGCAGTGGCAGCCAACCTCGAGGCGGGTACGAGGACCTGGAGGACCTGCGTCTGGAGGACCTGCGTCTGGAAAGCACTCGAACTCGACGACGTATGACTCGGGCGGGGGTTGCGCAGCCGGACAACAGTCGTTCCAAGAAGGAGAATTGCGGTCGAACGCGAAATGAAGGAAGCGCTCGGTTCCGGTGAAGTTATTGGGCTGGCCGCCTGCCCAGCTGGTGAACGACCACGGTTGTTCGCTCACCCAAGTCCACCCAATCTCAGGTGCTGGCGGCGCTCCCAGCGGTTTGGTCCCACCCAGCCACGGCCCATACAGACCGTCTGAGCCATTGAGCCAGAGGCGGTCATCGGCGGCTACAAACCCAAAGATAAAGGCGTTCTCATCCGATGAGCTGATCGTCGCCAGATACCCCGAGCGAGCGAGAGCATCCGCGTTGGCGTCATCCCAGCTGATTCCTCCATCGACCACGAGCGCGAGGTAGGCATGACTGTTTCCCCCATCGGCGGCGGACCAGACGACAGCCTGAACGGGACAATTCACCCCTGCATCAGCGGTGAGGAGCGATACCAAAATTGTAGAGAGCATCATCGGGTGCAGCCAAACTGTTGAGCGGCGGCCATTTGCTCAACACCGTCCAGCGCACCCCCCCCCTAGCAGATCTTGACCGTAATTTGCGAGCCGCGCTCGCAACCGTGGCGGCAGGGTCGAACGATTACTCACAGGGCGCGGTGGTCGCGAAGTTCGCCATCGCTTTGAAGTCCCCGTGCGGAATCGCTGTTCTTCACCTCCCAATCGCAGCAGCCCATCGCCGACGGTCGAATAGGCGGGCGTTGCCGGCGAAGCTTCCGTGTTACACGCCGACCGATGCGACTGTTCGTCCTCTCGTCGATCGCGGTTGTGATGGGGTGTGCGAAGCCGACCGCTGTTGAGGTCGATGGCGGTGCCAACGTCGATGCTGACGCCGGCGAGATCCTCGACGCTGGGGCGACCACCGACGCGGGCAGCGATGCCGGAGTGTTCGAGGCGGTACCCTACGAAGTGATGCTGTTCGATGCAGGCCGGATCAGCTCGGATTCCTCGCAGCCGAATTTCCACCGCCTGCAGGCATCGCTGGTGTTCCGAGATCCGCCATTTTCAAGCGTGAAGCTGATCGCAGATCTCGGTACCACCTGCTACCCGTTCGAGTCATGGGCGCAGAACCGCCCGCCCGCGGGACAAACCTGGCCGGCCAACTGCGATGCCTTCGATCGAAACTTCGAGTTCACGCTCAATCAGCCCACCGACGTTGGGCAGCCTCCGGCGTTCGAGCTGGTGAGAGCGATCACCCCGTTTGGTGGCCCGATGCACCTCGAGGTGGATCTCACCGATCTCGCCAACGCGCGACCAGGAACGCATCGATTGCAGGTCGAGATCCCCACCTGGAGCGACGGCGCAGGCAAAGTGACAGGGAGCCAGGGCGGATGGACAGTGAGCGCACGGCTCGAGGTGGTGCCTGGAATGGCGCCGCGCAAAGTCATCGCAGCAATTCCTCTCATCAACCGCTCGACCGGGCCGGGGCCGACGCCCAATGTGTATTTCAACATTCCCGCGGGAGTGGCGTCTGCCCGTCTCGAGTACCGCGCCACCGGTCACGGAGGAGGAACGCCGACCGCGCTCTGCATCGGCCCGGCAGATGAATTCTGTCAACGCACCCATCGCCTGCTGGTGGATGGCATTGAATACCAATCGTTCGTGCCGTGGAGAACGGACTGTCAAAACAACTGTACCTTGATGCACTACGGTTCCCCGGGCTTTGACTACTGCGCTCAGAACCCGTGTGGGAACATCAACAGCGTGAAGGCGCCGCGCGCGAATTGGTGTCCTGGCACCGTGACGCCTCCGCTCATCTTCGATCCGCCCGCCTTCCACCAACCTGGCCAGCACGGGTTCAACGTGGGAATCGACGCCATCGGGCAAGGCGGCAGCTGGCGGCAGTCGGCGACGCTCTATTTGTACGGCAACTGAGCCGTTTCAAGTGGTGAGCTTGAGTCCGGTTGCGCTGCGTCGACGAACTTCGCGACAGAGAAGTGCGTCGCCATCAAGCGCGCGACCCAACCACGGCAGCAGTTGTTGGCAGCGTTCTTTCCAGGCTGGAGTCCGCCATTGTTCGGCGAAGCAGCGCTGAACCAACTCGAGCATGATGGCGACCGCGGTTGAGGCTCCGGGCGAAGCGCCGAGCAAGGCAGCCATCGACCCGTCGGCGCTGGTCACGACCTCGGTGCCGAACTTCAAAACACCGCCGCCGCGCCCGTCGCTCTTGATAATCTGCACCCGAAGCCCGGCGACGAGCAGTTCCCAGTCTTCCACCTTCGCCTCAGGACAGTAATCGCGAAGGATCGCGATTCGACGGTCGGGTGAAAGCAACGCCTGGCCGACGAGGTATCTGGTCAGGTCAAGGTTGTCGGTTCCGGCGCGCATCATCGGCAGAATGTTGTCGATTCCCAGCGAGCCGAGCAGGTCGAGGTACGAGCCTTGTTTCAGGAACTTCGTTGTGAATCCCGCGAAGGGCCCAAACAGCAGCTCTTTGCGCCCGTCTATCCAGCGGCTGTCCAGATGAGGCACCGACATCGGTGGCGCTCCGACCGCGGCTTTTCCGTAGACTTTGGCGTCATGGCGGTCGATGACCCATGGGTTGATGCAGCGCAGCCATTGGCCGCTGACGGGAAAGGCGCCATACCCCACGCATTCGGGAATGCCGGTGCGCTCGAGCAAAGACAGCGAGTAGCCGCCGGCTCCGATGAAGACGAAGCGGGCTCGCACGGTGCGGATTTCTCCCGTTTTGACGTTGCGATGCTCGAGCAGCCATTCACCATCGCGCCGGATGTCGAGCACCTCGTGGCCGAGGTTCACCCTCACTCCTTCCTGTGCGGCGAGGCCAGCAATCAACGCGCGCGTCAACGCGCCGAAGTTGACGTCGTTGCCGATATTCATCCGCGTGGCCGCAACCGGCTCGCTGCGAGGCGCTCCGTCCATCACCAGCGGCATCCACGACGCAATCAACCGGGGGTCCTCGGTGAAATCCATGCCCTCGAAGAGCGGTGAACGCAGCAGCGCGCGGTGCCGGGCGCGCAGGTAAGCGACGTTCGCCTCACCCCAGACGAAGCTGCAATGCGCGATGTTGCGAATGAATGTCGAAGGCGATGGCAAGTCTCCCTGCTCGACGAGGCAGGCCCAGAACTGTCTGCTCAGCTCGAACTGGCATGCGATGTCGATTGCTTTGGAAACATCCACCGAGCCATCGGGGCCTTCGGGGGTGTAGTTCAGCTCGCAGAAGCCCGAGTGGCCGGTGCCCGCGTTGTTCCACGCATCCGAGCTTTCGGCGGCTGCGCGGTCGAGCTGGTCGAAGACTTGTATTGTCAGGGTCGGGTCGAGCTTGCGCAGCAAGGCCCCAAGCGTCGCGCTCATGATGCCGGCGCCTACCAATACGACGTCGGTCACCGGCAGCTTCTCTTCGAAGGTCATCTTTGTTCTACGCCTACAACTCGAAGTCGGGCCGCGCGTGAATCGACGACCGCCAGCGTTCGACCGCCAGCCCTCGTTCAGGCTCTGGGGCGTTGGCGAAATAGCCAAGGTTGTCGCCAAAGGCGCGCGAGAGCTCTTCGACGGCGGCGAGGCGAATGTCGAACTCTTCGCTGTCGAGCGCATCGCACAACCATTCGACCCGGCGACGCCCACGCGCCACCGCATACCAGGCTGCCCATTGACGGGGGTTGGGGCCCAGGTTCGCACGGCAGATTTCGCGCAGCGCCTCGGCGGCCGATTGAGAGCACAGCTGGTCTTCCGACGCGGTGAGGCCAATCAAACCTTCAATCGCTTCGCGGTCGTGCAGTGTTCCCAGCGCACGCGCGGCAAGGCTCTTGCGCAGCGGATCTCTTGAAGCGAGCTCCTGGCGCAGCGATCGCACCGCTTCGGGGTATCCATTGACGTCCTTCATCGTGCTCGCCGCCGCGCGGGCCGCAGACGAGATGTCGGGCTCCATGTCGAAGAGCCCGCGCAGCACACCGTCGAGCACCTCGGGGTAGCGAAGCGAACCCGCGGTCAACAGCGCGAGGTACCGCGTGTCGGAATCGTCGGCGTCGAGCAACGGAGCGAGCGCGACCGCCGCCGGTCGTCCAAGCCGGGCGAGCGCTCCGGGAATGGGACCCAGCTCGTCGACTTCAGGCAGCTCGGTGATTGGCAGGCGACTCCAGGCTGTCGGCCCAGGGAAAGCGCGCACCAACGCCCGTGCAGCCGACGCGGGCGTGCGCGACAGTTCGGTCATCGCGTTCGCCCGTTCATGAGGATCTGGCCCGGTGAGCAACGTGAGTAGCCCCGAGAACCATTCGGCATCCGCTTGCGCGAAATGCGCGTCGGCGTTGGACCCCGCGCTCTCTATCGCATCGGGGATTTCGAGCTGCCCTTCCGGCACGAACGTGGCTGAGGTGCCCAACCGCTGCTTGCGAAAGATGATCAGCTCGCCGAAGGCGGAAGGCAGCTCCTGACAGAACAAGATGAAGTCGTTGAGCTTGCGCTGACTCACTGGCTTGGTGCCGCTGTCGCCGTACAGCATCGCAATCAACCGGCCCTTCACTTCAATCGGCCAAAGGAAAACCGCGCGTGGCGAACGGCCCAGCAACGCGAGGTAATGCTGGGTGAGCGCGTCGGGAGGAAGCGGCCCGACAAAGCTTCCACGCGTCAGCGCAACGGTACGGAAGACGCTCGCCGCATCGAGAGGAATCGAGACGTGACGAATCACCGGCACCTCGCCTTCGGCGCGCGCGTCCCAGCCCACGGCCGCGCCACGCACGACCGCAAACGCGCCGACGAATTCGAAGGCGCGTCGCCCGTAGTCGAGCGCGACCGACACCAGCTTGTCGCGGTCCTGAACCGTCACCTTCAGCGCCGCGCGCGCCTGCGCCAGCGACCAGTCGACTGGGCTGCTGGTTGGCGCGGCGACCTCGGCCGCGGCCGACATCAGCCGGGGAATGAAGGC
>JANOHG010001366.1:0-1558 GCA_031406375.1 Archangiaceae bacterium
CTGCGCTGCAGTTGCGCACCTACGCTCCGAAGGGGGTCATTCTTTCGGGCAGCCCGCACTCGGTCGAGGCGCCCGGCTCTCCGCGCTGTGATCCGGAAGTCTTCGAGCTCGACGTTCCAGTACTCGGCATCTGCTACGGCCTGCAGTTGATGGCGAAGATGCTTGGTGGCCGCGTCGACAAGAGCGCCCACCGAGAATACGGCCCGGCCGATGTCGAGGTTGTTCGCAGCGTCGGGCCATTTGCCAGCTTCAAGAAGGGCGAGTTGCTCAAAGTGTGGATGAGCCACGGGGATCGCGTCGAAGAGCTGCCGCCAGGCTTCTTCCCAATAGGTGCCACCGCATCAGCGCCGTTCGCTGCGGCCGCGCATGAGGCCAAGCCGATCTTCGGGCTCCAGTTTCACCCCGAAGTGGTCCACACCGCGCAGGGGCTGCAGATGCTGCAGTCTTTCCTGTTCACGACCTGCGGCTTGGGCGGCAACTGGACGATGAAGGGCTTCGCGAAGGAAGAAGAAGCGCGGATTCGCGCCCAGGTCGGCGAGGGCAGGGTGATCTGCGGTCTTTCCGGTGGCGTCGACAGTTCAGTCGCCGCGGTTTTGATTCACAACGCAATCGGCGATCGGCTGCAGTGCATCTTCGTCGACAATGGCCTGCTGCGAGAAGGCGAACGAGAGCAGGTCGAGGCGCTGTTCAAAGGGCGCTTCCAGATCCCGCTGATCACCATTGATGCCCGGGCGCGGTTCCTCGCGGCGCTGAAGGGCGTCGTCGACCCCGAAGCGAAGCGAAAGGCGATTGGCTACGAGTTCATCAAGGTCTTCGAAGAGGCGGCGCTCAAGGTCGAAGACGCCCGGTTCCTCGCGCAAGGCACGCTCTACCCCGACGTCATCGAATCGGTCTCGACCAAGGGCCCATCGGCCACGATCAAGAGCCACCACAACGTCGGCGGCCTTCCCGAGAAGATGCATCTGAAGCTCGTCGAGCCGCTGCGCGAGCTCTTCAAGGATGAGGTTCGAGTGCTTGGCCGCGAGCTCGGGCTTCCCGAAGAGATGGTCGGGCGGCAGCCGTTTCCTGGCCCTGGGCTCGCGATCCGGGTGATCTGCGACATCACAGAAGAACGACTGGCGGTGGTTCGCAAGGCCGACGTGATTGTCCAGCAGGAAATCAAGGCCGCCGGCTTGTACAACCAGCTCTGGCAGGCGTTCGCGGTCTTGCTTCCGGTACAAAGCGTTGGAGTGATGGGCGACGAGCGCACCTACGAGAACGTTTGCGCGCTTCGAGCAGTGACGAGCGTGGATGGAATGACGGCCGACTGGGCGCGTTTGCCGTACGACGTGGTGACCACCAACGACATCATTGGAGGCAACTCTGGGTCGCCGATGGTGAACAAGGAAGGCGAAGTGGTCGGCCTGGTGTTCGACGGCACCATCCATTCACTGGGTGGCGACTCCGGCTTTGACGAAGCGGTGAACCGCACCGTGTCTGTGCACCGCGCAGCGTTGCTTGAGACGCTCGACAAGGTCTACACCGCCAAGCGACTCGTTTTGGAGCTCAAGCCGGCCGC
>JANOHG010001369.1:0-1629 GCA_031406375.1 Archangiaceae bacterium
CAGCGGGCACCAGCATCCGAGTCATCGCGAGCGGGTCCTTGATGCCCTGTGCGAGCATCCAAGCGTGCCCCGCCTTGATCTGCGCCGCGCCGAGCTCACCTCCCTCGAGCTCGCCCAGTCGGGCGCGGGCCGCCGCGGCGAACAGCGCCATGTTGCTCGTATCGAGCAATTCGATCGCGCGCATCATCAAGGTCACCGCCCGCCCCGGCATTTTGCGTGAGGCCGCGACGCCTGACCTAATCAGCATCGAGAATGCGCGGGCCCACGCGACCCCTTCACCCTCGAGCCGTTCAGCGTCGGCGAGCGCGAGCCCCAGTCGAGAGGTGGAAAGACAACTTCGGGCGCGCAAGTAGCGGGCTTCAATCCGCACGTTCTGAATGCGGAGGAACAACGAATTGTCGAGCGAGGGCCATTCTTGGCGGAGCCGTTGCCAACAGCTTTCAGCGTCGCCCTGGTAGAGGTCGATCATCCCTTCTGACAGCAACGACCAGTAGTGCTGAAACTGGTAGCCGCCGGTAGACCACCCTGACAGCACCTCGCGAACGGTGGCACGCGCCAGTGCCGGCTGATCGAGGGCGAGCAGCGAGACGATCGCGAGCCCACTTTGGAGGCTGGTGAGGGTGTAACGGTCTCCGCGACGGCGCGCTTCGTCGAGCAGCGACGGTACGCGGCGTGACAGTTCCCGTACCTCGCCTAAGTAAAACAGCGACCAGATGCTGAACAGCCGCGCGTTCGCCGATTCCCAGGTGACTGCCGACCCAGCTTCGCTGAACAACCGTTCGGCTTCGACTTGATGCTCCTGTGCCTGTTGCCAGCGACCGACGAGAAAGTGAGTGAGGCCAGTGCAGAACTCGATCAGCCCCATCAACTGGGGGTCGCCCACCCGCATCGCCAACCGCTGCGATTCCCGGATCAGCCGGGCCGCCAGATCTTCGCCTCTTGCTCCGATCGTCGCCACAAAGCTGGCTTCGGCCGCCAGCGCGCGGGCGACGCGGTACGGCTCGCCCGCATCAAGCGCGAGGATGAGCTGATGCGTCTGAAAGCTCGCTCCGCGGATGGTGTCGATCATCGCCAAGCCGACCGACACCGACCAGCAAACGTCGATGCGGCGCAGCGTCGATGGCTCGATCGCACTTTGGGGCCGTTCGTTGAACTCGAGGCCGCGCAGCAACAGGTAGGCACGGCGAAACAACAGAGCGACGAACGCCCGCCATGGCTGCGATGCGATGGTCATTCCGACCCCTGCGAGCACTTCGCGCATCGCCTGCAGCCCTTCGTCGACGTGTCCCGAGCGCAGCAGTTGCTCGGCGCCACGACGGCGCAGGTCCAGCGCTTGACCCGGCGCGCAACCCCCACCTGCGATCGCGCTCGAGTAAGCGGTGGCAGCCTCGGGTCCCCGACCCGCGTCCGAAAGGCAGTCACCCAAGCTCACCATCAGCGCATGTCGCTTCAAAGAATCGACGGGTAGAAGCTCGAGGGCCTGGCGATACAAACCGGCGGCGCGATCGAAGGCCAGCTGCTCTTTGGCGACCTTCGCGGCGCCAGCGGTGATGTCGGCCGCGCGGGCGGTGCGTCCCGCACCGAGCAGATGCACGGCGAGCGCGTCGAGCTCGCTGGGTGCATGGGCCG
>JANOHG010000001.1:0-6513 GCA_031406375.1 Archangiaceae bacterium
CCAGAGATCGTTTCCGCCAATCCCGACGGTGATCAGATCAGGCGACACGGACACCGCTCGTTCGACCTGCACGCGCAGAACATCGGCGCTGACTGCACCACTTTGGCCGAGGTTCAAAATTCCAGCGGGCCACCCGAGCCCTTTCATTCGCTGGTACAACAACTCTGGGTAGCCAACTGCTGAGGCTCCAACACCGACTGCGGTTGAATCACCCAGCGCCACGTAGCGGAACAAGTTGGCCATCGAATCTAGAGTGTAACGGTTCGACCCAGCATTCTCACGCACCACCGCGGGTCAACACCGCTTCGACCATCTGCCGCGCGATCGGGTGGTATCCCCCCTTGAAGCGGTTAAAGCAGGCGCGCGCAGAGGCCTTCGTCTCAGGTCGGGCAGCCAGCGCTTCGTACAGAGGCCTCAGGTACTTCATCCGACCCACTTTTCCGAGCAGCGCCTCAATGCGCGGCAAGGCGGGTTGATAGCCACCGCTGGCAGCGAGGGTCAACCACGCGACCAGCACCTCAGAATTGTTGCTCGCGGTCAGCGCAAAGCGCTCGTCGAGCGCCTGCGCGCTCTCGACCGTCAGCGGGCGGGGTACCGAGTCGAGGTAAATCTGCCACTGCGTCGGGTCCCAATCCCGGGTCTGATCCACCGAGGGGATCCCGCCTGCGATCCGGTTGATCTGGTCGAGCTTTTCCGATCGGGCGACAGGAGCGTTGGCTGGAATCCCAGGCCCGTCGATCCAAGCGGCGCCGTCAATTTCAGCAAGCGCGTTCGGAAGCTCGCGATCACACAGCGCGATGAAGTCGTCGGTGGTGATCGAGCTGAAGCGGTACGTGCTCAGATAGACCCGAAGAAAGCGCGCGAACGCCTCGCGACCGACGGCCTCTTCGAGCGCCAGCAACAACAGGTACCCCTTTTCGTAGGGCACGACCGAATACGCTTCGTCGGGATCCACGCCCGAAAGATTCGTTCGCAGCCGGGTAAGGGCGGGCTGCTGTTTGAAGCGAACCACCGCTTCATCAAGCGACTTGCGGCCGAGCGCGGCGTGCAACGCCGCCACTTCCTTTCCTTCGAGAACCTCGAGAATTCGACGTTCCGCGAACACAGTGAAACCCTCGTTGAGCCAGAAGTGCTCGGCGTTGGCGTTCGAGACGAGGTTGCCCGTCCACGAATGGGCGAGCTCGTGCGCGACGACGTTCACCAACGAACGATCGCCGACGATGATCGTCGGGGTCAAAAACGTCAGGCGCGGATTCTCCATTCCGCCATAGGGAAACGACGGCGGCATGGCGAGGATGTCGAAGCGATCCCAGTCATACGGCCCAAACAACTGCTCGGCTGCGACGATCATCTTCTCGACGCCGGAAAACTCGAACGCAGCCGCTTCGACTTGCGATGGCTCGGCGAACACTCTCGAGCGGGGCCCAAGCTCGCGTGAGACCAGGTCGCCGACGGCGAAGGCCACCAGGTAAGGGGGAATCGACTGAGGCATCGTGAAAAAGTCGGTTGCCTCGTCGCCCGACACTTCGCGTTTGAGCCACGCTGCGGCCATGACTGCCTTGAGCCGGGCCGGCACGGTCAGCTGCGCTTGATACCGAATCCGCAGGCGAGGAGTGTCTTGCAGTGGGATCAGCGAACGCGCGTGAATCGCCTGGCATTGGCTGAAGAGGAACGGCTGATTGCCTCCTCCGGTCTGAGTCGGTTCGAGCCATTGAAGGGCCGACGCCTGAGGCGAGGTGCGGTATCGAATCCGAACACCCTGAGATCCCTTCGGCACACAGATCGACAACCGCGCGCCGAGAAACTGCTCAGGAGCATGAAGCACGAACTGCAATACCGCGCCGGTCAGATCTGCCACCGACTCAATCAGAAGGTCGCGGGTATCGAGATCCAACGCCCCTTCGACCGCGGGTTCCTTGAAGTGCAGTGTCGCTTCTGCGTCGAGCTGTTTGGTTGCGAAGTCGACGCGCGCCCGCCAGTCGAGAAGACCCGTCTGTGGTTGGCAGTCATCGTTGAAGGAATGGGGGTCGAGCCGAGCCATGTGGCTCGACTACAGCTGGGATCTCTTTCGACCGCACGCAAAACCGAAGCAAGTCGACCGGAACGAGCGCTGCGTCGCGCAGATTCTTGCGCACCAAAGTGGCCGCGGCGTGGCCGCTTGGGCGCTTGCGGGTTGGTACAAACAGTGCTCTCGCAGGCGTCGCGCGATTTCAGCAGATGTCGACAGGTGGGAAGAATCCACAGCGCACTGAGGCCGACTGGCGATATGGAGATGTGCCCTCTTCGGGGCGACTTGGGAGGACGCATTGGCAGACAGCGGGTGGATGAGTCGATTCGAGCGACTGCTTGGCAACCTTGCAGTCAAATCTCACCGGAACCCGATCGCAGCGCTTGCGATCGCCGCATTGATGGTGCTCGTCGGCGCGTTCTTCGCGGCGCGGTTGCCGATGGTGGCCGACCTCGAGAACTTGCTGCCGAAGACGTTCGAATCGGTGGTGGGTCTCGACCGACTCAAAGACCGGTTCGGCGGCATCGGCTACGTGGTGGTGGTTGGGGTCAATGGAACTCCTGAACAGCTGAAGGCCTTCGCCGACGAGTACGCGCCGCGGATCGAAAAGGAAATTCCTGGCATTCGCTACGTGGATCACAAGCGATCGGGGCGCTTCTTCGAAGATCGCAAGCTCTACTACCTGTCGCTCGAAGACCTGCAAGAGGTCGCGCGCAGGGTCAAAGAGCGCGAGAAGTACGAGCGGCGTCAACAAAATCCAATGTTCGTCAAGCTCGACGACGAAGAGGTGCCGTCGCTCGACATGAGCGACATCGAAGCGCACTACGGAACCCGATCGGATCAGCGGCTCGCGTCGGGCGGCGATTACTACCTCGACGAAGGGCGACAGTTGGTGGTGCTGCTCGGCAAGCCAGATCAGATTGCATCAGATTTGACCTTTACCGCGAAGGTCGTCACCGCCACCGAGGACTACTTCAACAAGCAGGACTTGAAGAAGTTCGGCCCCGACTTCCGGATCAGCCTGACGGGAACTTTCAAATACAAAGTCGATCAACAGCGGCAGCTAACCAACGACATGACGCGGGCCACGCTGCTCGCGTTCCTGCTGTTGATTGGGTACCTGATCTTCCACTTCCGAGGGATTTTGCCGGTGTTCTGCGTCTTGGTCCCGGTGTCGGCGGGGCTCGCATGGACCTACGGATCGACCTTCTTCATCTTCGGCGGAATCAACATTCTCACCGGGTTTCTGGGAGCGGTGCTGGGCGGGCTGGGTACCGAGCACGGCATCCACTTGGTCGGTCGCTATTCGGCGCTGCGCGGCGAAGGCGTGGGCTCGGAAGACGCCACCCGCGACGCGTTCTCGCACACTGGCAGCTCGGCGATTACCTCATCGTTGGTCGCCGCACTCACCTTCATTTCGATCGCCTTCTCTGAGTTCGGCGCGTTTCGCGAGTTCGGAGTCATCGCCGCGATCGGCATGTTGGTGGTGGTCGCTTCCTATTTCCTGCTGCTGCCCGCGATCTTCGGGCTTGCGACCCGGCTGGGGTGGAAGCCGCGGGTGATTTCGACCAGCAACAGCGAGCTGGCCCGCCTGCTGCCCAAGCACAGCGGAAAGGTGACGCTGGCAGTGGGCGCCGTGCTCGCACTGATCATCGCCACCATTCCTGCCGTGCGGTTCGACTACGACTTCGGAGCGCTCGAGGACTCGACCTTGCCTTCGTTCGAGCTCGACACCGAGGTCAACAGCATCCTCGGCTACAACATGGAGCCGGTCGTCATCCTCACCGACAAGACGGCGAGCGAGCGGGCTTTGGTCAAGGCGCTGAAGGATCGCCAAACGGCACAGGGCAAGCGGTCGACGATCGACTTCGTCTCTGCTCTGGACGACCTGGTGCCGACGCAACAGGACGAGAAGCGAGAGATCCTCGATCAAATCAAGAAGACGCTCACCAAGGTCGACGCCGAGAAGCTCGACCAGACCACCGCCGACAAGCTGGCGAACTTCAAGCGCATGGTCGAGCCGGTTCCCTTCCAGCGCTCGGACATTCCAATTTCGGTGCGTCGACAGTTCGAGGGCGTGAAGCCCGGGCAGGAAGGAGGCTTCGTCCTCATCTTCCCGAACATCAAGCTGTCCGAAGGCCTCGAGGTGGTGCGCTTCGCGAAGGAGGTGCGAGGAATCGAGCTGCCCAATGGCGAGAAGTTCTCGGCCGCCGGTGAGGCGATGATCCTCGCAGACGTGTTGTTGATGGTTCAGCGCGAGGGCCGCCCGATTCTCTTCTCGGCGATCTTCGCGGTGCTGTTTGCGATGTGGATCATGCTTCGTTCGCTGAAGCTGGCCCTGCTGTGCATGATGCCAACGGTGCTGTCGATTCTCGCGCAGACCGGGCTGATGACGATTCTCGACATGCCGTTCAACTACCTCAACATTCTTCTGGTCCCGGTGATGATCGGCACCACTGTTGATGCAGGGGTCCACCTCGTCTCGCGCATCACCGAAAACAAAGGCAACTTCGCAGGTGTCTACGGGGAGACAGGCCGCGCAATCGTCGGTGGGTTGGTGACGTCGGGCGTCGGATTCTCGGCGATGCTGCTCGCCGACCACCCGGGGCTCAACTCGATGGGGCGGCTGGCGATCCTCGGGTTTGCGATCAACCTGATTGTGATGCTGCTCTTTTTCCCTGCCGTGCTCCTCTGGCTGCAGAAGAAAGGATTAATCCGTTCGGAAACGAATTCGGAACTTCCCGTGTCGTCTGAGGTTCCAGATGCGAAACTCTAGGAGAACAATCATGTTGAAGACCGTGATCATCCTCGCCGCTGTCCTGCCCACACTGGCGTTCGCGGGACTTCCAGAAGATGGAAAAAAACGCACCGAAGGCTTTATTGATCGGCTGCTCGCAGTGAAGTCAGTCGAGAAGGGGCCGCTTCCGAAGGCCGACCAGGACATCAACCAAAAGGTGTTCAGCGAGCTCGACGGCTTCTTCGATTGGGACTACCTGATGTCCGAGCCCGTCAAGCCACGGATCGACAAGTTCAGCGCCGCAGAGAAAGACGAGTTCACCAAGAAGTTCAAAGAAGTGCTGCGCCTGGCTGCTTACCCTGACTCAGGCAGCTTCTTCCGCACGGCGAAGTACAAGGTGAACGTCGGCAAAGAGACGGCGCCTGACCGGGTGACGGTCAGCATCGATGCGAAGAAGGGCGACATCGAGACGAAGGTCGACATCCACTACAAGAAGGCCGGCGACGTCTTGAAGCTCTATGATGTCTCGTTTGACGGAGACTCGCTGGTGAAGGACTACCAGAACCAGATGGTTCGCATCATCGACAAGGGTGGCGCGAAGGACCTGATCGCGAAGATTGACAAGCGCAAGACCGAGCTTGAAAAACCGAAAAAGTGAACACTTTCCTAATCGCAGTCCTGCTGGCGGCTGAACCTGCTACCGAAGCCGCTTTACCTGTTCTGGTTCCGCAGCCGACGGCTGTTCGGCGAATGACGTTGGACGACTGCGTTCGGGAGGCGCTCAAGGAAAGCGGCACCCTGATCGAAGCGCAGGGAAAGGTGACCGAATGGCGCGGTAAGTTGCTCGAAGTCGAGAGCGTGTACTGGCCAAAGCTTCAGGGGCTGGCGTACCTCGCGCCTGTCTACGGGGTGAAGCTGTCGCCTGGTGCGATGCTCGAAGACCGACCCCACGCGCGGTACGAGAGCGACTGGAAAAACATCGGCAGCTGGGGGCCATACACCAAGCTCGAGCTCACCCTGGCGCAGCCGCTTTACACGTTTGGTCGCCAGCCTGCCGGCGAGAAGGCGGCGCAAAATCGGCTCGACGTCGAGAAGGCGCGCTACACCCAGGTGCGCAACACGGTCGCGCTCGAGGTGCGCCGGTACTACTTCCTGCACCTTTTTGCGCGCTCGATGCAGCCTGCGCTCGACCAGGCGAAGAGCATTCTGGACGAAGCGCAAACGAGCGCCCAGGAGTCCTACGCCGAGGCCAACGGCAGCGTGACCCAGGTTGACCTCGCGAAGCTGAAGTACGGCGGCACCGTGCTCGGTAAGGGGCGGATTCAGGCAGACATCGGTCAAGCGTTGGCGCTCGCAGCGCTAAAGCACACGATGGGAATGGCGCAGGAGACCCAGATTGAGCTCGTCGAGGAGGCACTGCCGCCGCTGCCCGAAGCGCCGCTGCCACCCTTAAACGAGTTCATTGCCAAAGCCGCGCTGCACCGCCCTGAGGTCGCGCAGCTGAAGTTCGGCGCGGAAGCCGCCAGGTGGTTCGCGCGATCCGAAGCGTTGTCGTCGATGCCGACGGCTTTCGTCGCTTTCCAGCTTGACCTCAACTGGTCGCCCCGTCGGCCCACCGAGTGGGATCCCTTTGCCTATGACCGCTTCAACGGCATCACTCCTGGGGTTGCGGCGGGGTTCTTGTTCGACGTCGATCCGCGCAAGACGTGGGCCCGCTACGAGGGCGCCAAGGGGTTGATTGAGCAGGTCGAAGGGCTGAAGAAGTTCG
>JANOHG010000030.1:0-9122 GCA_031406375.1 Archangiaceae bacterium
ACCTCGGACCCTTCGATTCACGTCGGTCGAATTCGGATCGAGGGCAAGGCGCTTGCGCTGGTAGCGGCGCTCGACAATGCCGGCCGCGCCGGAGAGGTCGCTGCGTCGCTGGCGATCAAGTTGGCTTCGAAGGCGTGACAAAATGGCAGGCAGGACGACAGCCGCTGCCGCCCAACCAATTGAAGAAACGAGGGAAACCGTCGATTTCCGCTGGCCGACAGGTTGCTTAATGGGCGCGATTCCAATGGTTCGATCTCTTCTACTCACCGGACTGCTCGCGACAGCAGCCTCAGCGCAAAGCATCGCACTGAAGTATTCGTTTCAGGACGGCGCCGAGTACCGGTTCAACGCGAGCAGCTGCAACGCGGAAATCACAGTGGGGTGGACGTCGACGTTGACCGCCCTCAGCCTTTGCCCAAACACCGAGCTCAAGCTGTGGTCGACCGAGCTTGAGTGTGGCGACACGGCCTCGCTTACTGACGTGCGCTATCCGAGCGTCCCATACGCACAGCTGATTGCGGCCGGGGGCACGTACGCGGTCAAGCTCGCTGAGCTCCCCAGCTTCCGATTTGGCGATGGGGGCCTGGTCTGCGGTACTGAAGGCACTGAGAAACTGCACAAGCTGTGCGGCTCGGTTCAGGTCAGCAGCGGCCTGCCTGGCGCCGCATGTACGGTGAGTCAGGCGAAGTCTTTGAGCCTGGTTTACGACACCAAGCCACCCGATGTTCCCACCATCATCGCGGTCGCCGAGCTCGACAGCGCGCTGAAGGTCGAGTTCAGCGCACCGACCGGTTCGGTGGTGCACTTGCAGAGCAAAGCGAAGGGCGAGGTCGAATTCACGAACCGCGCTTCTCTCGCCGCGTCCGCGGGCGCGTTCCTAAAAATCCCCGATTTGCGCAACGGCACCACCTACGAAGTTCGGGCCCAGGCCGAAGACACTGCGAGCAATTTCAGCGCCTGGTCGGAACCGGTTTCGGCGACCCCCCGGAAGACGACGGGATTTTGGGGCGCCTATCGTGACGACGGTGGCGCTCAAGTGGGTGGCTGCACGGCGGTGCACGGCTTACCGCTTTTGCTCGCCGGTGGGCTGTGGCTGCTGCGCCGTAAAAAGAGGAGCCGATGATGCGCCTGCTCGTGCTGATGCTGGGGTTGGTTGGAGCGAACGCCTTCGCGGCGGAAGTCTACGGAGCGACCGAGCAATCGTTCGCGTTCGAAATCAAGCTTGGACCCCACCGGCCCTTAATCGATCGCGAACCGTCGTTGACGACGGACCCGTACCACCGCTACTTCGGTAACTCGCAGATGTTGATGGGTGAGCTCGAGCTCGACTTTCAGCTTTGGCGCCCGTTGGGCTCACTGGGGGTGGCGGTCGCAGTGGGCTACGCAGAGACGTTTGGTTCCGCGGTTGACGACGCCACCGGCCAGAAATCGCCCGAGAGCACCGGCCTTCGGCTCTTCCCAGTCAAGTTGCTGGCGGTGTACCGCTTTGATTGGCTGGCGCAGAAGCACAACATCCCGCTTGTCCCTTACCTGAAGGCTGGCTTGGTGATGGAAACGTGGTGGATTGTGAAGGGGGGCATCACCGAGTCGCATCTCACCGGAGGAGAAGCGCTTGGAGTTCGCTGGGGTGGCGCGGCGACGATTGGACTTGCGCTGCAGATCGATTTCCTCGACCCCCGGCTTGCGCGCGACTTCGATACCAGCGCCGGAGTCAACCACACCTACCTCTTTGCCGAATGGGCGATCACCGAGGTCAATGACTTCGGGCTTCGCAGTGGCCTCGATCTCTCGAGCCGCAACGTGTTCATCGGCCTCGCCGTCGAATTCTGAGGCAGCCATGTTACGAAGCACAGGTGTTCGCGCGCGTCGCTGCCCTCACCATGCTTGCAGCACTGGCGGGTTGTCACCGCGTCCTGCGCGAGACGAAGATTCAGGGGCAGATCGACACCGGATCAATCGTCGATTTTGGTGAAGCCGATGGTCGCGCGCTGCGCTGGGACTTCGCAGACGGCACTGCTCGCACAGACGCTCGAAGCGCAAAGCACGCCTTTAGCAAAGCGGGCCGCTATGTCGTGCAGGGCTTCGACAATGACTTTCTGGCCGAGCGGGTCGAGATCATCGTCGTTCCGCGCCCGCTCATTCGCGCGGTTCCCGAGGACGCCGAGGCGCTGGTGTGGGCGCCTTCACTGAAAGAAGATCTGGGGCCCGCGGTCGACTTCTTCGAGCGGGTGAGTGGCCCCGGCAACGTTCAACGCGCGCTGGAACAGTCATGGTTGCCGGCGCTCGCGGTCGAGCTGTCGATGGGCGATGGCGCGGTCATCGATCCTCAAGAAGGCGTCGGGCTGATGACGCTGCCCGGGTTCAGCGGGCAAATCGCACTGCTGGGCATCGTCGACGCAGAGCGCGCGATGCAAGCGCTGGCACAGAAGCTCATTCAGGCGGGCGCGGAAGAGGAACCGAAGACTGAAGAGGGGCTGCGGGTCTTCGTGGCGTCGTGGGGCAACGCGGTGGCCTTCGTCGATCGCGGGTACCTCTACCTGGTGCAGCCGGATGCCAAGGTGGGGCCACCCGAGGTTTGGAAAGTCGTCCGGCGTATCCGCGCAATCGGCTTGCTGGGATTGCAGGCGTACCCTGCGTTCACCGAGTCCTGGGCGGCGGTGAGTGAAGGCAGCGTTTGCGTCTACGCCAGCGAGGGCCAGGTTCCAGAAGGAATGAGGGCTCGGCTGGTGCAGTCGATTGTCTTAGCGCTTCGGGTTGGAAAGCGCAGCGCGACGTTCGAGGGCAACGTTTCGACGTCGCGGCCGCTGAAGCGCAACCCAGCGCCGACCGGGATGTTCGCGCGGGCCGCTGAAGGGCCGATCGCCGCGCTGAAGCTGTCGCTGCCTCCCGACGAGCTGGCAGATCTTCTGCTCGCCCGCGGAACCAAGGGTGGCCTGTTGGGGCGTCTCGAGGCTGCCGGCGTCGACACCCAGGGCGCGCTCAACGCCTTTACGGGCGAAATCGGTGGGCTCGCCTGGTTCGACGCCGAAGGGTTCTTGAAGAACCTCGTCAGCGGCTCAGGCAAGCCCGAATGGCGCGGCATCGTTCACCTGATCGCGGGCTTGACCCGCCGCGACGAGGTCGCGCCGCTGCTCACCTCGCTGCTCGGCGAAGCGGTGCGCGCGCCGTATGCCGATGATCGCGACGCGCTGCTGTGGCAGCGAAACCTTTCGACGGCGACCGCGACCATCGCTTTGACGCCTCGCGCGCTGATGATCCGCAGCGGTGACAGCAGTGGTCTGCGCACCAACGCAGATCTGAGCAAGGAATTTGCCGCGAAGTTCAAAGGCGCGTTCGGCCCGGGCCACAGCTCGCTGTTGATCGACCTCGGCCGGCTGAAGCAGGAACTCGCTGCTCCGCGCGTCATCCCCGGGTTGGATCCTTCGAAGGTGGTGACGGTGCAGGGTGTCAGCGCCGCGTTTTTGGACCAACTCACCACCATCGATCATCTGGTGATCGACTTCGAGCCCGAAGGAAATGGCGGCAAGCTGTGGGGAATGATCGCGCTCAGCCCCCGCTGAAGGCGCCTGCTCTGGCAGTTTGCACCCAGCGCGCGCTCAACGCGGCAGCAGCCGCAGCTTCTCGATCGCCAAGATGGGGCCGGGACAGCTGTTGGCGTGACACGCCAGACAGCCGCCCACCACGCCCTCGTACGCCGATCGCAGGTCAGCGGGTTTGGAATCCAGCATTCGAACCCACTGCAGATAGGCAATCGCGCTCGCCTCGAATGCCGGGTTTCGCTCTTCAAGGGCGGTCGGCCAGGCGCAGCGAATCTTCCGGTGCCGAGCGTACATTGGAGCAAACGGAGCGCCTGCCTCGATTGCGAGCCGCGCGGCTTCGAGATCCGCCTTCATTTCGCGCATCAGGCTCGCCAACTCACTGGCGCCGTTCGGGTTGAGCTGTGATGGAATGAAGTGACCCGGACTGCCAGGCACACCGGGACTCAGTGGCGTCTGCAGCGTGCAGTCCACCTCGACCGCAGCGACGGCGGCGTCGACACCACCGCTCGGTCGAGAACAGCCGGCAAGCAACAACAAAACGAGAAGGAGGATTTTCAAGTCGAACGGGTGTTTAACCCAGTTCCCATCATCACCAACGCGGGAGGTTTCATGGGCTGGATGGACAGTTTGAACGCGGCAGCTAAGGCAGCGACGACGAAGAAGCTCAACGCGCCGCAGGCGCAAGAGATCGCGAAGGACCTGGTGATGATGTCGTCATTTGGCTCTGCCGCAGTGACGCTGGTGCCGATTCCGTTCTCTGATTTCGTCGCAGTCACCGCGGTGCAGGCTTCGATGGTGACGGCGATTGGCCGGGTCTACGGAAGAGAGCTGAACAAAGAGGAAGCCAAGCACCTCGTCCTCGAGCTTGCGTCGGTGTGCGGCGCCGGGCTGATGGCGCAGAAGAGCTTCGCCACGTTGACGAAAATCTTCCTGCCAGGTCTGGGTGGAGTCCTCGCCGCGCCCTGGGCGTTTGGAATCACCTGGGGCATGGGCCATGTCGCGATGACGTATTTTTCAAACCGTGAAGTGACCCATGCGGTGCTGAAGACTGTTTTCAGCCAGGCGAAGTCAGAAGCAGGAAGCGTGTTCACCAAAGAAAAGTTCGACGAGTTCCGCAAGAAGCACGGCCGCGGCGTCGAAGAGTTCGTTCGCGACGACGCCCGCCGCGCCAGCGACTCGGCCGAGGAAGCGCCCACGCCTAAGAAGAAGCCGAAGAAGAAAAAGCCTGCCGCCAAGAAGAAGGTCGACAGCTTCCGAAGTCTGAAGTGAACGCGGTCACCCTGCGGTACTTCGCTGCGGCCCGCGAACGCGCGGGTTGCTCGCATGAGCAGGTAGAGCTTTCCGACGGAGCAGTGGTGCAGCAGTTGCTCGACCTGCTGTGCGCGCTTCACCCGGCCCTGACGGCGCTGTTGCCACACCTGCGCGTCGCCGTGAATCACGAATTCACCGCGCTCGACGCGCCAGTGCCGCCGGGCGCCGAGGTCGCGCTGATTCCGCCCGTCGCGGGTGGCAGCGGTACGCCCGAGTTCCTCGTCACCGCGTCGCTGTTGTCTCTCGACGCTGTCGTGCGCGCGGTCTTAAGCACCGCGCGAGGTGCCGTGGTGACCTTCAGCGGCGCGGTGCGCGACGCGACGCATGGCAAGGCGGTGGTGCGGCTGGAATACGAGGCCTATGCGCCGATGGCCGAGAAAAAGCTGGCCGAGATCGCGGCCGAAGCCGCGGCGCAGTGGCTGGGCGCCCGGGTCGCGATTCACCACCGGGTGGGGGTGCTGTCGCCAGGCGAGCTCGCCGTCGTCATCGCAGCCGCTGCTCCCCACCGTGCGGAAGCGTTCGCCGCCTGTCGGCATGCCATCGAACGACTGAAAGCCGACGTGCCTATCTGGAAGAAAGAGGTCTACGCCGATGGCGCGGTCTGGGTGGGCTTGGGGCCGTGATTCGGCTATAGCGCCACGGCTCCACGGCCGACTTCCCATTTTTGACGAGGCTTACCAATGAGCTGGACACAAGTTCGCTTGGCAATCAGCGGTATGGCGGTGGGTCTTTTGATAGCAGTCGCTCCTTCGTGCACTCCAAAGCCCTGCGGCCCGGACACCTGCACTCTGGGTTGTTGCAATGACAAGGGCGCCTGTGTTGGCGGCACCCAGGCCGCTGCGTGCGGCGCAAGTGGAGCGACCTGTGCGAGCTGCACCGCGGGCCAGTCGTGCGCCGCGGGTGTGTGCAAAGGCGGCAGCGGGGGTGGAACCGGAGTTGATGCCGGCCCCGTTGACGCCGGCTCGCCCGACGCCGGTCAACCGTGTTCGAAAGACGACCACTGTTCGGTCTACAAGAACGGCACCGTCTGCAACCAGGCTACGGGCCAGTGTGTGCCGGGAAGAGGGTGCAACGTCAGCAGCGACTGCTCGTCGCTCGACCCGCTGGATCCCTGCTACCAGTTTGGTCTGCAATGCCGCTGCGCCATCGAGACCGGTGGAACGCTTGCGGGGGTATGCCGTCGCCGGCTCGCTGCGTGTGAAGAATGCACCGATCCGTCGCAATGTGGCAGCGAGGTCCTCTTCGAGCCGCAAGGCACCTGCAAGGTGCTGCAGGGCGATAGCAGCGGAAAGAAGTACTGCTTCCAGCAGAAGAACGGCCCCTGCCCCTGCGGCACCGTCGATGATGGGGTCGGCTACTGCAAGCCGCAGCTCAACAGCTGCAGCTCGGTCGGTTGTGTTGAAGACAAGGCCTGCCCTGCGGGTTCGGTGTGCAACAAGAGCGCATGCCTTTGCGAGCCGCGCTGCCGTTGGGACTTCGCGAAGAAGGACCTCGCCGCCCCCGGCTGCCCTGAAGGCAAGTCGTGCTGGGTCGACGATGCCAACCTCAACCCGAGCTCGCCGTACTACGGCGCTGGACGCTGCAGGGCTCCCTGTTCGGCCGATGCCGAGTGCAAGAAGTCGGCGACCAACGCATTTGGTGGCGACCGGTTGACCTGCCGAAGTGAAGCTCTAAAAGGGGGCGGCATGTCGGCGAAGCGCTGTCGCGCGATCGGCGAGTGCATGGATGATTACCAGTGCCCCGAGCAACCGCCGGAACTCATTCCATTGGGCTATTGCGATCGCAGCACCTTCGCCTGCAAAACCGACTGTCGCACCGGCACTGATCCGGTGACTGGATCTGGCTACCGGGACTGCCGAGCGCCATTCGCCTGCGCGAGTGACGGTGGCTCGCCCGGTACGGGCAGCGTGAACTTCTGCCGACTGAAGACGTGCGTCGAGCAGGGCGGAGCGACGATCGCCTGCAGCCGCGGCGAGTACTGCTGTGGCGACGACAAAAACAACGACGGAATTGCCGACCCCTGTCCTCCGGTTCGCGGCCCGGACAATTGCTACACCGCTCCGAAGCCGCCGTTCTGCACTGTCTGTGCGAGCAACGACGACTGCAAGAACGTGCAGCTTCCCGATTACTTATCGGGGGCGGGCGCGTGCGCGAACGGCAGTCGGTCGCCCAGCTGCAGCCCGCTGCCGACGTTGTGCGTTCAGGCCTCGATGACGAAGGCAGTGTGCGCCCCGTCGACATTCAACGATGGAACGAAGGATGCCTTTGGCAACGGCCGCGACAACAAGGGCTGTCCGTCTGGGTTTCCACCCGTCATCATCCGCCCCAGGCTTGCGATGGGCGCCGACTACTGCAACACCAACGCGGACTGTAGCCTAGGAAACGACGGTGGTCTGTGCGCGCCGGATCTGGGCATCACCCTCATGGACGGCACCAACCCGAAGACGTGCCAGTGCACGGTGGGTGGCCCGAACATGTGCCCGAACGATCGCGATGCAGGCCTGACCAGCGAGTGCAAGTACGGCATCAGCGGGCAGACGCTGCCCTGCGTGCAGAGCGTCGTCTGCGTGCCGAATGCTTCGATTCTCTTCTACGACGCAGGTCCACCGCACTTCGGCTGCGGGTTGACTCCGTAACCACTCATCGTTTCGCAAAAAAGCGCTGAACGCCATTCGCGTCATCAAGCGGTGGCGGGCGCCCGGCGCGATTCGGACCACGCAGCCAACCCAACTGCGCCCAACACGATGATTCCGCCGATGGCGCGGGTCCACCCTGGCGCCTCGTCGAGAATCGGAATCGCAAGCAAGGTCGAGAACACTGGCTCACCGAGGATCGCGATCGCCACCAGGCCCGCCGAGGTGTGTTTGAGCGCCCAGTTGAACAGCGAGTGGCCCAACAGCTGCGGCACAACGGCAAGCGCTGCGAACAGCGCCCAGGTCTGCGCCGGAAAGTGGATCAGCGGGTCTCCGCTTATCCCCGCCGCGGCGAGCAGGCAGAGCCCCGCCGTCGGGTAGATGACGCCGATGTACGGAACCAACCCAATCGCCGAGCGCGCGTGACGCCCGATGGTCAGGTAGATGGCGCCGAAGACAGCGCCCATCAGCGCGAGGCCATCGCCCTGCAGCGCACGTGCGTCGAGGTCGAAGTCTGCTCCGGCGATGAGGACGCTGCCGCAGATCGCCACCGCCATCGCGAGCAACGTCAGCGGCCTGGCCTTCTCTTTGAGCAGCAACGCTGACAGCAAAGCGACCCACACCGGAGTGGTGGTGACGAGCGCGACGCTGCTGGCCACGCTCGTCAGCTTGAGCGACGAAATCCAGGTGCCGAAGTGAAGTGCCAGCGCGACTCCTGAGCCGAGCAGGAAGAGCCACGACCGCGGCGTCGCGGCGCGCAATTCGTCGCGATGACGCAGCAAAGCCCAGGGAAGAACGATCGCCCCCGCGAGGCACATTCGCCATGCGGCGATGGTGAGAGCAGGCGCGTCGGCGAGTCGAACGAAGATCGCTGCCCACGAGACCGCGACGACGCCAAAGAACAGCCAGAGTGCGACCCTAAGGCTCACGCGCGCGGTCCCTTGATTGGGCTGGTTTTAGCCTTCACGAAACTTTCGGCTCGCGCCCACCACCGCTTGGTAATGCGACAGCTCTTTGCTCGTCTGTGCGTCGCTCCACCCAAGCTTGTGCTGCAGGCGTGCGGCGACCTTTGGCGCGATGGCGAGGCCTTGATCTCTGCCCCGGAGCACCAGCGGGATTCGCCGGGTCAGCACGTCATCGAGCGTGCGGGCGAATTCGTTCTCGATTGCCTCGTCGACCTGCGCGGTGAGGTAGGGCAGCTGACCGTCCAGCGGTTCGGCGCAGGTGGGATCTGCTTTCACCCGCGCCGCCACCGCGGCGCTGCGGGTGCCGAACGTCTTCGCCAGATGTTCGGCTGCGGCAGCCGAGATTCCCTCGGAAATCAGTGGAGCCGCCAGCGCTGCGAGCTGCTCGTCGGAGTCGAGCCCCACCGAGCCGGGAAGAAATCGGCCTTCGGTCGCGCAGGCGGTTTTAATACCGAGTTGCTCCACCGCGCGATCGACGACTTCGAACGAGATGCGCCGGTAGGTGGTGAGCTTTCCTCCCGCGATGGTGAGGAAGCCTTGTTGTTCGAACAGCATGTGCTCCCGCGACACCTGCGAGGCTCCGATTCCCTCTTGGGTGGGTTTGAGCAGCGGCCGAAGACCCGACCAGGTGGCCAGCACGTCCGACAAGCCGAGCTTCGCTTCTGGGAAGTAGT
>JANOHG010000035.1:0-3820 GCA_031406375.1 Archangiaceae bacterium
GAACATCGCGGTCACCTGGCGCTTGCGCCCGAGCAGGTTCAAGGAAAGCAGCACCCCTTCAGGGGTGAGCTCTGCGGGCAGCACCGCTGGTTCACCCAGCAGGCGCGCCGGGCGGTCGAGGTGCGTCTGTTGACTGTCCTCGTCGGCGGTCGCCCGGCCGGGGGATCGAGCGGACGATTCCCACCAGCCCAGCGATCGTTCGGGCACCGACGAGATTGAGAAGCGCTTCTCTTTCCATGCTGCCTCGGGGCGATGGCTGTCGACCAGCTCGACGCCAAACAAAGCTTCCTCGCCCAGCGCGCTCTGCAGTCGGGAAAGCACCACTTCGAGCCCCGCTTCGCCCTCGGGCGCATCGCCAAGATTGAGCTGCCGCCCATCGTCGGCGCACGATTCATCGATGGTCACCGACAACGCGGAGATTGGTCGGCGCACGGTGAGATCAGTGAGCCGATGGCGAATGAGCTCGATCAGCAAGCGAGACTGCGCCGAAGGGCGCGCGAGGATCAGCGCCACGGTTGCGGTCTCGACGCGTTCGAGATCCAGTCGAATCGTCAACCTCACCGCCGCCAGCTGCCGCCCCTGCATGCGGGCGCAGAGCCGATCGACCGCCGTCTTCAGCGCGAACAACAAGGGCTCTAGCGCTTCGGCCGGCCAGTCGAGCGCGACCGCCTCGTGCAGCACCTCAGCAAGCGCATCCGCGACGAAGAGCGAGTCGTCTGCGCCGCGCGCCAGCTGGGCCGCCATCGTGCCTTCGTGGCCAAAGCGCGCGGACACCGCCCCGGCTGGCAGCGCGGCCACTTCGCCCAGCGTCGAAAGGCCAAGCCCCGCCAAGGGCTCGAGTCCTTTAGGGCCGAGCACGCGAGCCAGCGCCTGCAGGGGAAGCGTGGAAAGTCGCCCGCCGCCGTGCGGGTCGACGACGCTGACGCTCTGAGTGCCGAAGCGCGCCAGCGCCTGAACGGTAAACCGTTCACTGCCAATCACCCCGCGGCCGACCCAGCCCAGCTGTTGGCAAAGCGCCAGCACCGCCTCGAGCCACGGGCCTTCTCCGCCTTTGAGCGGCGAGGCCGAGGCGTCCAGCCAAAGCCCTTCGGGCGGGTCGATTTGAAACCCCGGAGTGAGCACCATCAGCGCTTCGCCCAGCGACGAGAGCGCCTGCGATTCGCTGGCGGCGAAGTACGGCAGACGTTGGAGCCCAGGAACAAGGGCTGCGCTGGATGCAACGGTCTGGCTGGGCCGCACGCCCGCTTTGAGCGCCGCGCTGGAAGCAAAGACTACCCGCTGCACACCCCGTTCGTCGGCCCAGAGCACGATCGGCTGCCCGGCCAGCGACGGGGTCTCGCGCACGCGACGCTGCACCGGAAACCGCGGGAAGTGAAGGTAGCCCAAACGCATCGGATCACCCGGATCGGTCAATGCCCAACAACTGCCGCAACGGCGCGTTCGGAGCGTCACGCCCCGGACGGCCGTTGCGAATCCCGCAGCCCGTGGTCGCGGCCGCTTCCCCCACCGGTCGATTCGGCGGCTGGAACCCTTCGCGCTGCAGGTTTTTCTTTCGTCGGATGACCGGGTCGATCGCCACCGGTTCATCGCGGGTGGCTTCGACATGCGAGCAGCGCCGCAGCCGGGGAACAGGGCCGACACAGAGCTTTTTGCGTTGCAGCGCAAGCCGCCGACCCATTCCCGTGCGGCTGTGCGCGACCTCGACTTCGAAGGTCTCTCCTGGAGCAGCGGGACTTTCTTCCACCAGCCGCAGCCCCACCTTGGGAGTGGTCAACACCAACCGCACCAGCCCTTCCGCCTGGGCTTCCTGCGCGGTGAGCAACACCAGCAACGAGCCCCCAGTGCGCGCGGCATCCGACAACTTCTTCGATTCCTGCAGCGAGAGCCGCACCCCGGTGCGATTGAGATCCAGAACCACACAGGTGAACGCGCCACTTCGCAGCAGCTGCACTGCAGCCCAGACGAGCTGCCCAGGTGCTTTGGGGCGCACAATCAGCAAGCGATCCAACTGCACTCCTAGGCCGACTGCCGCCGGAGGGTAGAGTTCTTTGGGGCCATCGACCCACGCAGACAACCGGCCTTCTTGTCCTGCAGCGGCAACGGCTTTCAGCGCGAGGCTGGTGCGGCCTGAGGCCAGCTCACCCGACAGCTCGACGCAGCCACCCAGCCGCCAGACTCCCAGTGCGTCGATCGTCTCGAGCCCGGTGTGCAGCGACAGGACGAACTGCCGCGGCGCTGCATGGACCCGACGAATCTCTGCCCGAAGGCGAGCGATCGTCGCCTCTCGAGAAGTGGCGTCGGCGGTGGCCGACAACGGCAAGGACATGGGGACTCCGACCATCCAAACGATCCATGACTGAACGCGGGTTCAGTATCAAGGAGGTCTGACATGTGGCCGAAGTCACTGAAGAATTTTGGCTACCAGATCGCGCGCAGGCCGATTTTTCGGCCTCAGATTCGCGGTGGCCCATTGTTCGATCGCCTCGAACTTTCTTGCGCGCTCGCGCTCGTCGGCCTCAACATCACGCACCGGCGGCAGGTGGCGGTGCACGTGCGGGACTCGCACGCTGCTGCTGCAGGCTGGGTTTGACCTCAAGCAGATACCTTGGTGTTCCGTCGGGATCGCTGAAAAACGCCAGCCGGTTCGCTTGATTCTCCTGATACGTGAAGCACAGGTCGGCCAGCATCAGGCAATGCAGTAGCACTTGCAGGCGAAAGCGCCGTTCGTCTCCACCCGGACGGCAACGCGCTGGCCCCCGTCGCACTGGCCTGCATCCGCAGCGCAGTATTCGGCGCACGGGCCGGCGTCCGCTCCTCCATCATCGCCAGCGGGGCGCGAGCTGCCGCACCCGGCGAAGAACACCAGCGCCAACCCAACGACCGCCAGCAGCGACCTGTGCCATCTGCTCATGTCGGGAGGAAAGCCGAGCGGCCGAAAAACTGCCAAGGCGGAGTTGACCGAAGCCGCTGACGGCGGCAGTAGGGGCTGAGGCCGAACTGACCGCGAGGAGATGCGACGGCTGATTGGTCGTGTGGCGGGAGATCCAGTGGTTCCGCCGGGCGGTCTTCACCCCGAGCTGGCTCCAGGACATTCCCTTCCCGTTCGCCTGCCCAGCTTGTTGAGCACCCGCGCGATAGCGTCGTCGCCGTAGCGCACCGCCATCTTGCGGATGATTTCCAGGTCTTCGTCGGTGGTCCTCTGCGCCGCGCTCTTGCTCAGCCTTGCCAGCTCGAAGCTCGTGTGCGTTCCTCCTTTCCAGTGCACGATGAAGTTCAGCCGCGCTTTTGACACTTCATTCGCCACCACTTCCTCCACGATGGTGCGCTCGACGCGGCCCTTCACCGATTTCCAGCCGCAGTAGGCGCTGCTTCGCGGCGACGCTCGCAGCGTCGGCGGGGTTGAGGTCCGCAAGGCCTCATCGGTGAGAGTCGAGACGCAGCGATTGCCGACCGAGTTGGGTCAGATGTCCCTTGCCGGCGTAGTTTCGTCGGTGGCTGTCCCTGTTGGTGATCGAGGATCAAATCAATCGTAGACATCTCGTTCGATGGAAACCTCTACTCGCGCCGAACTTCAAGGAAGGACTACCGGCCTTTGGGGGCGAGCGGCGGAAGTGAAAGTCGGTCGGCTTGGAAGAACGCAGAGTGAGCCAGGGTGAAGTTGGAGGTCAGAAGGGGGGGGAAACAAGGCCTTATGCAGGGCGGTGACGAGCTCGTCGGCGCGAGCGGCGGCAGTCGTGGTTGGGTGCGGGTTCAGCAGTCGAACTGGTGCTGAGGAGGGTCCCGCGCCGAGGCCAGAGCGAGGGGGTGGGCGGGTAGACCG